>NZ_JBMDJI010000044.1:0-37762 GCF_057809115.1 Pseudomonas sp. FG47 | reverse complement strand
GCATGTAGGAGCCAGCTTGCTGGCGAAGCAGGCGCCGCGGAGGATGGCACCGGCTGCGCTGGTGTTCGCCGGCAAAGCCGGCTCCTACGCTGTTCTTGCGGCCAATCCTGGCATGTAGGAGCCAGCTTGCTGGCGAAGCAGGCGCCGCGGAGGATGGCACCGGCTATGCCGGTGTTCGCCGGCAAGCCGGCTCCTACACGTCCAGGGCTGAAAATGGCTCAAGTCCCTGATCAAAAAGAAATTTCCCCGAGGAGTGGAAACTTTTCAAACCATTTTGTAAAAGAAACGTTACGGATATGGCCGATTTCCAAGGTCTTTCCATCCGGTGTAACAAAAACCTGCCGAATATCCCGCCCCAGAGCCTGCGCGCTACCCGCAGCCCCCTTCCCAAACCCCCGTGCAACCGTTGAGATAGCGCCATTGCGTGTACAAAGCCAGGCAGGATCGCCAGGCACCAAGAACAACAAACAAATGGAGGCGTCATGCGCGCCGATCACTTCGCCTTTTCAGGCTCTCCCCCCAGGACCGCTGCGTTTTTTCCACAGGAAACGATGCAACGCGTTGACGCCTGCGCGTTTGCAGGGGTATACAATGCGCCGCGTTTTACCTGTGACTCCCTTGCGTACCGCGCACGCTTGCTGACACCCGGTTGATCCGCCCCTGGCCTCCCAAGGCCTTGTGCGACGTCCTGTCACAAGTACCAAGGTAACCACCTTGCCCATTCCGCTGCGCCACGAGCGCGGTGGGTCCGATTCCGTCACAGATAAAAACAAGCAGGTGACTTCGTTCATGAGTGGACATAATTCACAGTCTGGTGAACTCAAGCGTGGCTTGAAGAACCGTCATATCCAGCTGATCGCCCTGGGCGGCGCCATCGGCACCGGATTGTTCCTGGGCTCCGCCGGCGTGATGAAATCCGCCGGGCCTTCGATGATCCTCGGCTATGCCATCTGCGGCTTCATTGCCTTCATGATCATGCGCCAGCTCGGCGAAATGATCGTCGAGGAGCCGGTGGCCGGCTCCTTCAGCCACTTCGCCCACAAGTACTGGGGCGGCTTCGCCGGCTTCCTGTCGGGCTGGAACTGCTGGGTGCTGTACATCCTGGTGGGCATGTCGGAACTGTCGGCGGTGGGCAAGTACGTGCACTACTGGTGGCCGGAAATCCCGACCTGGGTCACCGCGGCGGCGTTCTTCCTGCTGATCAACGCCATCAACCTGATGAACGTGAAGTTCTTCGGCGAGGCCGAGTTCTGGTTCGCCATCATCAAGGTGGTGGCCATCGTCAGCATGATCGGCCTGGGTGCCTACCTGCTGACCAGCGGCAGTGGCGGCCCGGACGCGACCGTGGCCAACCTGTGGTCGCATGGCGGCTTCTTCCCCAACGGCATCAGCGGCCTGGTGATGGCCTTGGCGTTCATCATGTTCTCCTTCGGTGGTCTGGAAATGCTTGGCTTCACCGCTGCCGAGGCCGACAAGCCGAAGACCGTGATCCCCAAGGCGATCAACCAGGTCATCTACCGCATCCTGATCTTCTATGTCGGTGCCCTGGTGGTGCTGCTGTCGCTGACCCCATGGGACAACCTGGTCGCCAGCATCGACGCCTCGGGTGGCAGCTACGGCAGCAGCCCGTTCGTGCAGGTGTTCTCGCTGCTGGGCAGTGACGTGGCCGCCAACCTGCTGAACTTCGTGGTGCTGACCGCCGCGCTGTCGGTGTACAACAGCGGTACCTACTGCAACGCCCGCATGCTGCTGGGCATGGCCGAGCAGGGCGATGCCCCGGCGTCGCTGGCCAAGGTCGACAAGCGCGGCGTGCCGGTGCGTTCAATCCTGGTCTCGGCGGCGGTGACCCTGATCGCCGTGCTGCTCAACTACCTGATGCCGCAAAACGCCCTGGAACTGCTGATGTCGCTGGTAGTGGCGACCCTGGTGATCAACTGGGCGATGATCAGCTACTCGCACCTGAAGTTCCGCCAGCATCTGGACCGTACCGGCCAGAAGCCGCTGTTCAAGGCGTTGTGGTACCCGTACGGCAACTACGTGGTGCTGGCCTTCGTGGTGCTGATCCTCGGCATCATGCTGATGATTCCGGGTATCCAGGTTTCGGTGTATGCGATCCCGGTTTGGCTGTTTGCCATGTTCGTGGTGTACATGGTCAAGCCGCGTCGTCAGGCGCAGGCGGGTTGTGCTGCCGGTCACGCCGCCAAGTAAGCCGCTAGAGCTACTCGTAAAACCCGAAGCCAGGTGACTGGCTTCGGGTTTTTTTTGCCTTGTCCCAAAGCCCGGCAGACGATGACGGGTAGTAGCCGAATAGTGCCTGGTGCAGCCTCCCTTAGCCAATACTGCAGCTATTTGCAAGCAGGGTTACAGGCACATGGCTACCGAAAATTTTAACTCCACGCCGTCTGATGTGAGTGCGCAACTGCGCAGTTTTCAGGATGGCTACATCGCCAGGCGGCTTCCTGGCTGGTTGAAGAAGCTCAACCCTGCGCATTTTGCCTTGTTGAGCGAGGCGTTGCACGCCGGTCTTGCAACGCGTCGGCAACTCTCTGCAATTTTTTCCAGGGTGCAAAACATAGATGAGTTCGCCAAGCAACGAATTGTCGATCGATTCGGGCTGAGTACGGCACCCGATAAGCTGTTTCTGCGGCAGTGGTACACCTATGCATCGCCCACCGTGCATTGGTTTACCAGTCGGCTACCGATTCAGGACCGCGACTGGTACGACACTTCATTGCTATGGGCGGCGTTACAGAACTTCAGCGATGACCACATCACGATGAAAGAGGATTGCGTGGTCGACATGGGCGGCAACACAGTTGCGCAGCTTTCAGCCACGGCATTTGTCCAGGCATGCCGCAGTCTTGATATTGGTGGTCAATACCAGAAGCACTTGCAATCTGTACTGCAGCCGGCAGGGGAGAGCGGTGCTAACGGGCAGGGCTTTGCTGAATTGCTGCAAAGGCAGATACGTTCGATGATGCTGGTCGATGCATTCAAGGCACGCTCGGATGGCGTCCTCAGTGAGGTGCAATTGGAGTGGGTAATCGATGTTTACCGTCAAGGACGCCCGGGCCGACTGGCGGGTGCGCCAGTGGTTACCAGAAAACTGCAGATACTGGGTTGCGAGCTCCAGCAGATCGTTGTGTTCGATGTGATCGATGAAGGGTTTTTTCGTAATACCAGCCAAGCCGTGCTGGTTTACATACCTGCAGACCCGCAAGGTCCCTGGAGCGTGAGCGACAATCTTGAGGCGTTTGCCCGTAGGGTGCTGGGACATCGCTTGCGCGATGAACAGTATCGCAAGTTTTTCAGTCGCTTTGTGCGCAGGCGTGACAGCCAGCAATTTTTTTCCGAAGTGCAGAAACGACTGGGTGATGTCGCCGATTTTGCTACCCGAGACCTGGATCAACACATGACCCGTGACCTGGATTCGCTTTTCCAGGGGCTGGCGATTGGGCGGATCAGGCAGATCATGGATGACGCTGCGATGATTGCGGTGCCTGTAGCTCAGATCGACAATGCTGCGCAGGCGGAGCATGACCGGCGCATGGCCGCCGAGGGATGGGCGGGACTGACGCTTGCGAGCCTGTTTGTGCCGCAGTTGGGCGTGATCTTGCTGGCGGTGATGGCCTGGGACCTGTTGGACGAGACGTTTCAAGCTGTGGCGGATTGGCGCGAGGGTGACGACGCTGCAGCTCTGGATCACCTGCTGAACGTGGGCAAGACCCTGGCCACGGTGGTAGCGGTGGGTGTTGGAGGTGTTGCCCTGCGACATGCGTGGCAACGTGCGGTGATGGTCGATGACATGGTGCCTGCTGTACTGGAGGACGGCAGTGAAAAGCTGTGGAACCAGGATCTTGCGCCTTATGTAAGTCAGCCACCACCGGTGACTGCGGTGGTTGATGCGCAGGGGATCTACCGTCAGGGCGCGCAAAGCTGGATTGAGATGGATGGGGCTTACTACCAGGTAAGTGAACGCGTTGACGGGGAATGGTACCTCCGTCCGCACGCGAATCATTCGCCTCAGTTGGAGCACAACGGCGCCGGGGCCTGGCGGCTCTGGAGCGAGCGGCCAGAGCAATGGAGTGATACCCGAAGAATGTTCAGCCGACTGGGCGGCCAATGCGCTCGGCTTCCGCGCAGCTTGGTTGACCATGTGATTGCCGTGCATGGCCTCAGCGATCTGCACCTGAGGGCGTTGCACGTTTTTGCAAAGGCACCGGAGGTTGAGCTGATTGATACGGTAAACCGGTTCTTGATAGCCGAGCGCGTGGCTGATTTGCAGCGATGCCTGCGTTCCGGTGAGCAGATCGTGGACCAGCCTTTGTTGCTCAAAGCGCGTGAGCTGCCCGGTGCCGCCGGGTTGGCGGATGATGGCCTGGCGCAAGTCGTTGCCGATCATCGGCGGCAGCTGTTTCAGATGCTTTATGACCCGATAGATGTCATGGATGAAGCCACTCGACCTTTGCGACGGGCTTTTACCAGCCTGCACCAACTGGCTGCGCAGCAGGTGCTGGAGGAGGCGAGTGAGGCCCAGCGCAGCCAGATGGCCGATTCAGGGCGTGTGCCGCTGACAATGGCGTTGACTGCGAGAGAGCGAGTCTTGCGCATAAGGGTGGCGCGAGCGGGGGAAGGCCTGTGGATCGATGTGCCGCAGACGTTCGATTTCGCCAGGGCTGTGCTCAAGCTTGTGCAGGGGCTGCCTGGCGTGGCGGCTGACAAAGGTTGGCACTTGATAGATGCGCAGGGCCGCTGGGCGTTACCCGCGACAAGCGGCCAGTCCACTGCATCAAGCTTGCTCTACCAGGATGGTGCGTTCTGGTTGCGAGATGCTCAGGGTAATGATCAGGGCCCACCAGGAGAGCTGTTTGAAACCCTGGCCGATAGCCTCAGTCCGCCAGAGCGTGCTGCCATGGGGATTGAAGAGCCCTTTGCCGTCAACCTTCGGCAAGCAGTGGCGAGGCAGTGGATAGCAGGCCGGCAGGACATCGAGAGTTTGTTTGGAGGCGATCACCCTACGGCACCCTTCTTGCTGCCCAAGCGTCTGGATGATGGCAGGATAGGTTACCCACTGTCAGGTGGTGGTCGGCTGTTCGGCACCCGCCCGCCTGCCGCGCTACCCGTTCGGCTACGAATGTTGTGCGCCGGCGCTAGCGACGAGCAGATCGAGGCGTGGCTCAGTGCTGCGGGGCCTGAGAATGCCGAGACAGCAATACGTGAATTTGAGAAACAACTTAAAATATTGAGAACAAGCTTGACGCGTTGGCAGCGGCTCGGCGTGTTCAAGCTTGAATGGTTGGCGCGTTATGGCTTTCGCAAAACGCTGATTGCGCGGTGGCGGTTTTCGATACTCGGAAAATTTTTAAATATCGAGTTGCCACGCGCACTATGGGATATCGGGTTGGGTTTGCAGAAACTTCCTGAACTCCCGGAGTCAATCGTATTTCCTCACGTTACCCAGTTGGCGCTGAGAGACTCCGAATTGACAAAAATTTCGGAGAAGTTTCTTCGTGCGTTCCCAAACTTGCAGGAGCTTGATCTGACCAATGGTGAAATTCATAAAATTTCCTTGCCCCCCTTTCTACGTGATCAGTTGACGTCGTTAGACTTGTCAGGGAATAAAATAAAATTGGACGCCCAGCAAGTGGAGATATTGGAAAGCTGCACAGGGCTGCTGTACCTAAACTTGTCGACTAACCCGCTGAAACGTGGATTTTCAATCCGTGGGATGCCGGAGTTGAGGTCGTTGCTGCTTAATTTTACCGAGCTCCCGGCCATGCCAGAGGGAGTGTTGGGGCACCAAAAATTGTCAAGGCTCGAACTGATTGAAAGCGAGGTTATTTCATTCAGCCCGGACTTTTGGGAGTCACCCATAGTGCGCGAGGGTAGATTTCGGGTAGGTAGGAGCGGTGAAACAGAGAGGCGGTGGTACGACCCTGAGAATGTTTTGAACCCTGTGCCTCAGCGTTATCTGTGGGCAGACGCTATAGATCCGGAGTTCAGGGACGATCTGGAATCGTTATGGCAGAGTATCGAAGAACTGCCCGGCTCGCATAATTTTTTTGACCTCCTCAAACGGTTGACCACGTCTGCACAGTTCGCAACTGACATCGGTGCGAATGAGCTTGTTTATCGGGTGCAGGCGATGATGGAGGCGATCAAGGATGCCGGCGATTCGCTCGTGATCACAGAGGGTGAACTTGCCACGATCGTGGAAAACAAGCTGGCGCAGGAGGCCGGGACGAATGCAGGCAGGGAAAAACTGATGACCGACACCCGGGAGGAATACAGCTTCAGGGCTGATTTCTTCAGGGAGTCGGAAGTCAATACCTGTGGTGATGATGCGCTCTCTCATTTTATCGATCTTGAGATGAAGATCCAGACGTGGGGGCTTATCCGAAATAATGAAGCCCACTCGGAGGCAGAGCTGTTGAGGGTTGGTGGTCAATTTTGGCGGATGCAAAAGCTGGATGAGTTTTCTTCGTCGCATGCTTTTAGTTTGGGAATGGCTGCGAAGTCAGTCGACGTGCAGTTGATGTATCGAATCGAGATGCACGATGACCTGCAACTTCCCATCCGCCTTCCTGTCATGCGTTTTACCGGTGAGTTTGACCGAAGGGCTGTAGATCGTCCCGGGGTGTTGAGGGAAATCCGAGAGCATCAAGTGGAAGCCGAAATGGCCTCATGGTTTTGTGAGCAAACGTACTGGCAAAAATACCTTGAGCGGACTTCGCCTGCACGCTTCAAGTTACCAGCGCAACGAATCATCGAGAAGGCCAGATTACAAGAGGCAGACGACACGGAGGGCATGCAGGTATTCAACAAATGGGAGAAGACCTGGATGCGTGATCAGCGTAAGGCATTGACCGAGGCGGCCATGCAGCGCGCAGCATTTATGTGGAATATTTACATCCCCGACTGAATGACAGGGGGCAGGCGCAATTCTGGGGAATGCTTACCCCCTATATCTGCCCCAGCAGCCAGCCACGAAAAGCCTTGAGCGACGGCAGCGCTTCATTTCGCGAAGGGTAGACAAGGTAATAGCTACGCTGGCTGGCAATAGCGCTGCCTGGGCTGTACAGCTCGCCTTTGCTCAATTCCTCGTCAACCAGGATTCTCGGCACCAGGCCGATCCCGATCCCGGCCCGTACCGCCTGGATCAGGTGAGAGGTCAATTCGAAACTTGGCCCCAACCGCATCGCCCGGTGCGGCAGGCCATGGTGCGAGAACCATTCGCCCCAGGCATGGGGGTTGTTGGCCACGTTGAGCAGCACCTCCTGGCTGATGCGCGTCGGGCCCCAGCCCTGGGTATCGGCGCCGGCCTCCGGTGGCAGGATCACCACCAGCTCTTCGGCATGCAGGCGATGGCAGATCAGCCCCGGCAAGTCGTGGCTGGCCACGCCGATGGCGGCATCGATCTCACTGGTGTCGAAGTTGATGGCTTCGATGCGTGAGTGAATGTGCACCAGCACACCGGGGTGCGCGCTGTAGAACGCATGCAGCCGCGGCAGCAGCCATTTCGAGCCGAAGGTGGGCAGGGTGGCCAGGCGCAAGGTGCCCACCCCCGACTGGTAGGCCAGTGCCTGCAAGGTGGCGCTGCGAATGCGCCCCAGCGCTTTGCTGAGCTCGCGCTGGTACAGGCGGCCGACATCGGTCAACTGTACCTGGCGCCCTTCGCGGCGGAACAGGGTCAGGCCCAGCTGTTGCTCCAGGGCCTGCACCTGGCGGCTGACCGCACTCTGGGTCAGCGACAGTTCGGCGGCGGCGCGGGTGTAGCTTTCATGCCGGGCGGCGGCCTCGAATGCCAGCAGCAGCGACATGGATGGTGTCAGGTGGCGGTAATTCATTCATAAAAGTCATTGATAGCGGCAGGATTATCCGTTTGCCCCTGAAGCCAAACTACAGGAACATTGGCCTATACGTCATCCCTGCATGTATTAACCCATGCCGGAACGACAGGAATCCCGTGAATTAGCCAATATCAAGAGGCCATCCTTCGATGATCGCCCAGCTGCCGACCGTTGCACCGAACGCTAACTACCCCGAATTCCTCGAAGCCCTGCGCAACAGCGGCTTCCGTGGCCAGATCAGTGCCGACTACGCCACCCGTACGGTGCTGGCCACCGACAACTCGATCTACCAGCGCTTGCCGCAAGCGGCGGTGTTCCCGCTGGATGCCGACGACGTGGCGCGCGTCGCCACACTGATGGGTGAACCGCGCTTCCATCAGGTCAAGCTGACCCCGCGTGGCGGCGGCACCGGCACCAACGGCCAGTCGCTGACCGACGGTATCGTCGTCGACCTGTCGCGGCACATGAACAACATCCTCGAAATCAACATCGAGGAGCGCTGGGTGCGGGTGCAGGCCGGTACCGTCAAGGACCAGCTCAACGCGGCGCTAAAGCCACACGGGCTGTTCTTCGCCCCTGAGCTGTCCACCTCCAACCGCGCCACCGTCGGCGGCATGATCAACACCGACGCCAGCGGCCAGGGTAGCTGCACCTATGGCAAGACCCGCGACCACGTACTTGAACTGCACAGTGTGCTGCTCGGTGGTGAGCGCCTGCACAGCCTGCCGATCGACGATGCCGCGCTGGAGCAGGCCTGCGCCGCGCCTGGCCGGGTTGGCGAGGTGTACCGCATGGCCCGGGAGATCCAGGAAACCCAGGCCGAGCTGATCGAAACCACCTTCCCCAAGCTCAACCGTTGCCTGACCGGTTACGACCTGGCGCACCTGCGCGACGAGCAGGGCCGCTTCAACCTCAACAGCGTGTTGTGCGGTGCCGAAGGCTCGCTGGGTTATGTGGTCGAAGCCAAGCTCAATGTGCTGCCGATCCCCAAGTACGCGGTGCTGGTCAACGTGCGCTATACCAGCTTCATGGATGCCCTGCGTGACGCCAATGCACTGATGGCTCACAAGCCGCTGTCGATCGAGACGGTCGATTCCAAGGTGCTGATGCTGGCGATGAAAGACATCGTCTGGCACAGCGTCGCCGAATACTTCCCGGCCGACCCCGAGCGCCCGACCCTGGGCATCAACCTGGTGGAGTTCTGCGGTGACGAACCGGACGAGGTCAACGCCAGGGTCCAGGCCTTCGTCGCGCACCTGCAGGCGGACAAGGGTGTCGAGCGCCTGGGCCACACCCTGGCCGAAGGCGCCGAAGCGGTGACCCGCGTCTATGTGATGCGCAAGCGCTCGGTGGGGCTGCTGGGCAACGTCGAGGGCGAAGTGCGCCCGCAGCCGTTCGTCGAGGACACCGCGGTTCCGCCGGAGCAGCTGGCCGATTACATTGCCGACTTCCGTGCATTGCTCGATGGCTATGGCCTGGCCTACGGCATGTTCGGCCATGTCGATGCCGGCGTGCTGCACGTGCGTCCGGCGCTGGACATGAAAGACCCGGCCCAGGCCGCGCTGGTCAAGCCGATCTCCGATGCCGTGGCGGCGCTGACCAAGCGCTACGGTGGCCTGCTGTGGGGTGAGCACGGCAAGGGGCTGCGCTCGGAATACGTGCCGGACTACTTCGGCGAGCTGTACCCGGCATTGCAGCGCCTGAAGGGCGCCTTCGACCCGCACAACCAGCTCAACCCCGGCAAGATCTGCACCCCGCCAGACAGTGCCGAGGGCCTGACCGCGGTGGACGGCGTGACCTTGCGCGGCGACCTCGACCGCACCATCGACGAGCGGGTGTGGCAGGACTTCGCCAGCGCCGTGTACTGCAATGGCAATGGCGCCTGCTACAACTACGACCCCAACGACGCCATGTGCCCATCGTGGAAGGCGACCCGTGAGCGCCAGCACTCGCCCAAGGGCCGTGCCTCGCTGATCCGTGAATGGCTGCGCCTGCAGGGCGAGGCCAATATCGATGTGCTCGCTGCCGCCCAGCGCCGGGCTTCCTGGCTCAAGGGGCTGCCTGCCAGGCTGCGCAACAGTCGGGCGCGACAGCGTGGGCAGGCAGACTTCTCCCACGAAGTGTACGATGCCATGGCCGGCTGCCTGGCGTGCAAGTCGTGCGCGGGGCAGTGCCCGATCAAGGTCAACGTGCCGGATTTCCGTTCGCGCTTCCTCGAGCTGTATCACGGGCGTTACCAGCGGCCAATGCGCGACTACCTGATCGGCTCGCTGGAATTCAGCATCCCTTACCTGGCCCATGCGCCGGGGCTGTACAACGCGGTGATGGGCTCGAAGTGGGTGAGCCGCTTGCTGGCTGACCGCATCGGCATGGTCGACAGCCCGTTGATCAGCCGCTTCAACTTCCAGTCCACCCTGACCCGTTGCCGGGTCCAGATGGCGAGCGTGCCGGCCCTGCGCGAGCTAACCCCGGCCCAGCGCGAGCGCAGCATCGTGCTGGTGCAGGACGCCTTCACTCGCTACTTCGAAACACCACTGCTGGCCGCGCTCATCGAGCTGGCTCACCGCCTGGGGCACAAGGTGTTCCTTGCCCCGTACAGTGCCAATGGCAAGCCGTTGCATGTACAGGGTTTCCTTGGCGCCTTCGCCAAGGCGGCGATCCGCAATGCCTCCCAGCTCAAGGCCTTGGCCGATTGCGGCGTGCCGTTGGTGGGGCTGGATCCGGCGATGACCTTGGTCTATCGCCAGGAGTACCGGAAGGTCGAGGGGCTGGACGGATGCCCGCAGGTGCTGCTGCCCCAGGAGTGGCTGATGGAGGTGTTGCCCGAACAGAACGCGGTCAAGACCGAAACGTTCCGCCTGATGGCTCACTGCACCGAGAAGACCAACGTGCCTGCCAGCACCCGGCAGTGGGAGCAGGTGTTCGCGCGCCTTGGCCTGAAGCTGATCACCGAGGCCACCGGCTGCTGCGGCATGTCCGGTACCTATGGGCACGAGGCGCGAAACCAGGCTACCTCGAAGACCATCTTCGAGCAGTCCTGGGCGACCAAGCTGGACAAGCAAGGGGAAGCGTTGGCGACCGGATATTCGTGCCGTAGCCAGGTCAAGCGCATGACCGAAAAGCAGTTGCGCCATCCGCTGGAGGTGGTGCTGCAATACGTGCAGCGCGGCCCAGGTTTTTAGCGTTCGCGTTACAGTCGAGCTTGTCGGTACAGATAACAGCCCAATACCAACCCGCATCCCACTGGGCCCGTTCGGGGCCTGGTGATCCCCAGCGACAGGTCGATGAACAGCGAATACGCTTCCATCGCCGCGTCACGGTTGGCCGCCGACACCTGGTTCATCACCTCGGATATCGGACGCTGATCGCCAGGCCGGCGACCACGGCGCTAAAGCCCAGGTCGTTGTGCGCATAGCCGGGCAGCACGACCAAGGGGATGGCGATGTTCAGGTAGCGTGCAGGGGGTGACCGCAAGGGGCGCGGTGAATCGGGCATGAGGGCTGCGCCGGGTAGTGGCTTCTGGACGGTGTGAAAACGTGATGACGGGGAAGCTCCCGCGGGTCAGCCGTTTTCACACTGTCGAACGGTGCGCGGGTTATTCCTGGTCGGCGCTGGATTGATCGTCGCCGTCCTGTTCGACGGTGGGCGTCGGTTCGGCGTGGGCGGCAACGGATTGCTCTTCGGGGTTCAGGCTTGGGAAGGGAAGATTCGGGATTTCATGCATCTCGTCGTTCCTCGCAAGTGTGAGTGAAAAGACAGCGCCTTGGCGCGTGATAAGGCTTCGAAAAGCTGGGGCAGGATACAGCAGTCTGGATGACAGTTTGGGATTTTTCCGCCGCGCCTATCGGTTTTTGCGGGCGGCTATCGGACAGCGGGCGTGTCAGGAGGGGCGTGGGAGCGGGCTAGCCCCCCGAGAGTGCTACCTCGGGGCAAGCCCGCTCCCACGTTGTATCGGCCAGATTTCAGCGGCAGACGTCGGCGATGGCCGCTGCCAGCTGTTCCAGGCGCTTGGCGTCCGCTCCGGCGATGTTCGCCCGGCCGGTACCGACCATGTACACGCTGTGTCGCTCGCGCAGCAGACGCACCTGCTCGGGGTTCAGGCCGGTGTAGGAGAACATCCCGCGTTGCGCGGCGATATGCGCGAAGCGCTCGGCCAGGCCATGGGGCTGCAGCGCTTTCACCAGGCCGACGCGAAGCTCGGCGATGCGCTGGCGCATGGCGTTCACTTCCTCGCTCCACAACGCCTTGAGTGCCGGGTCACCGAGAATCTCGGCGACCACCGCCGCACCGTGGTCCGGCGGCGTCGACCACAGGTTGCGCGCAATGAACGCCAGCTGGCTGCGCACATCCTGCAGTTTCTCGGCGTCGTGGCTGCACACCAGCAGGGCGCCGGTGCGCTCACGGTAAAGGCCGAAGTTCTTCGAGCAGGAGCTGGTGATCAGCAGTTCCGGCAGTTCGGCGGCGAACAGGCGCACTGCCCAGGCGTCCTCCTCCAGGCCGTCACCGAAGCCCTGGTAGGCAAAGTCGATCAATGGCAGCAGGTTGCGCCGCTTGACGATGTCGAGCACCGCGCGCCAGTCGTCCTGGCCCAGATCGAAGCCGGTGGGGTTGTGGCAGCAGGCGTGCAGCAACACCACGTCGCCTTGCGGTGCCCGCTCCAGTGCGGCGAGCATGGCGTCGACGTTCAGGCGGTTGTCCGCGCCCACGTAGGGGTAGTGCGACACCTTGAGCCCGGCGCCGGCGAAGATCGTCTCGTGGATCGGCCAGGTCGGGTCGCTCAGCCAGATACCGCGGCCCGGCAGGCAGTGGGCGATAAACTCCGCCGCCAGGCGCAGGGCGCCCGTGCCGCCAGGGGTCTGGGTGGCGCCGGCGCGCTGGCTTTTGAGCAGCGTGGAATCGTTGCCCAGCACCAGCTCGCTGACCAGGCGCGTGAACGCTGCATCACCATGGCCGCCGACATAGCTCTTGGTGGCCTGCCGCTCGACCAGGCGCTGCTCGGCCTGCTTGACCGCAGCCGGAATCGGCGTCAGCCCCGCAGCGTCCTTGAGCACGCCGACACCCAGGTCGAACTTGGCCGGGTTGCCGTCGCGGGCGTAGGCTTCCATCAGCCCCAGGATCGGGTCGCCAGGGACCCGAGCGATGGCGGCGAAGTGCATCACTTGCGCCCTTCAGCAGTCTTGGCGACCTCGTCGGTGCGCGCGCACATGATGAAGTCGTTGCGGTGCAGGCCCTTGATCGAGTGGCTCCACCAGGTCACGGTGACCTTGCCCCATTCGGTCAACAGGCCTGGGTGGTGGCCTTCGGCCTCGGCGATCTCGCCGATGGCGTTGGTGAAGGCCAGGGCGTGCTTGAAGTTCTTGAACAGGAACACGCGCTCGAGTTCCATGTGGCCGTCGCGGACTTCGATGTTCCAGTCCGGGATCTCGCGGATCAGTTCCGCCAGTTCCTCGTCGGTGACTTTCGGCGCATCGGCGCGGCAGGCTTCGCAGTGGGCTTGGTTCAAGGCATTCATGGGTGTTTTCCGCTTTGAGTTGTTATCGACAGGGCGGCTCAGGCAGCCGCCTTGGGTGGAAACTTCGGGGCGTGCAGGCCTAGTTGCATGGCCTGGTGGACCATGGCCATGATGTCTTCGTGGGCCAGGTCGAACAGGCGCTTCATGTTCGGCAGGACGAAGTACAGCGGCTGCAGGATATCGATGCGGTACGGCGTGCGCATGGCCTCGATCGGGTCGAAGGCCTGGTGCTCCGGCTCGCTGGAAAGACTGTAGACGGTCTCCTTGGGCGAGGAGAGGATGCCGCCGCCGTAGATCTTGCGGCCTTGGGCGGTTTCCATCAGGCCGAACTCGATGGTCATCCAGTACAGGCGCGCCAGGTACACCCGCTGTTCCTTGGTCGCGGCCAGGCCGAGCTTGCCGTAGGTATGGGTGAATTCGGCGAACCAGGGGTTGGTCAGCAGTGGGCAGTGGCCGAAGATCTCGTGGAATATGTCCGGCTCTTGCAGGTAATCCAGTTCTTCCGGGGTGCGGATGAAGGTGGCGACCGGGAAGCGCTTGCTGGCCAGCAACTCGAAGAAGGTCTGGAAGGGAATCAGCGCCGGCACCCGGGCGACTTGCCAGCCGGTGGTGGCGCCCAGCACCTTGTTGATCTCGCCCAGTTGCGGAATGCGGTCATGGGGCAACTTGAGCTGCTCGATGCCGTCCAGGTACTCCTGACAGGCCCGGCCTTCGATGACTTTCAGCTGGCGGGTGATCAGGGTGTTCCACACCGCATGCTCTTGCTGCGGGTAGTCGATGAAGCCGTGCGCATCGGGCTCACGGGCCACGTATTGCGTCTGTTTCATGTGGCTCTCCTGGGAGGACATTCTTGTTATGTTCAGGGCGTGCCCTTAGTGATAACCCCGTCCTTGGCGCTTTGCACGGGTGTTTTCCTGCTATATCGATATCCGTTTGCAGGGTTTTTGTAACGATAATTTTACAAAAATGCGCTAATCCCGGAAAATGGCGCTCGCCCGGCTGGCTTTCAAGGCTATTTTGTCAGCTTATCTTTACGACTTTTCCGCGGGTCGAACAAATACCTGCCCGCTTCGAGAGATCTCCATGCGTATCAAAGTGCATTGCCAGAACCGCATCGGCATCCTGCGCGACATTCTCAACCTGCTGGTGGAGTACGGCATCAACGTGCTGCGTGGCGAGGTCGGCGGCGACCACGGCAATGCTATCTACCTGCACTGTCCGAACCTGATCAACCTGCAGTTCCAGGCGCTGCGGCCCAAGTTCGAGTCCATCGCCGGGGTGTTCGGGGTCAAGCGCGTCGGGCTGATGCCCAGCGAGCGCCGGCACATGGAGCTCAATGCGTTGCTCGGGGCGCTGGATTTCCCGGTGCTGTCGATCGACATGGGCGGCAGTATCGTCGCCGGCAACCGTGGCGCGGCGCAGTTGCTTGGGGTGCGAGTCGACGAAGTGCCGGGGATCCCGCTGTCGCGCTATGTCGAGGACTTCGACCTGCCGGAGCTGGTGCGCGCCAACAAATCGCGCATCAACGGCCTGCGCATCAAGGTCAAGGGCGATGTGTTCCTGGCTGATATCGCGCCGTTGCAATCGGAGCACGACGAGAGCGAGGCCCTGGCCGGCGCGGTACTGACCCTGCACCGCGCCGACCGTATCGGCGAGCGGATCTACAACGTGCGCAAGCAGGAGTTGCGCGGTTTCGACAGCATCTTCCAGAGTTCGAAGGTGATGGCCGCGGTGGTGCGCGAGGCGCGGCGCATGGCGCCGCTGGATGCGCCGCTGCTGATCGAGGGCGAGACCGGCACTGGCAAGGAGTTGCTGGCGCGTGCCTGCCACTTGGCCAGCCCGCGCGGCCAGGCGCCGTTGATGGCGCTCAATTGCGCCGGCCTGCCCGAGTCGATGGCCGAGACTGAACTGTTTGGCTATGGGCCTGGGGCGTTCGAAGGTGCGCGGGCCGAGGGCAAGCTCGGCTTGCTGGAGTTGACTGCCGGCGGCACGTTGTTCCTCGATGGGGTGGGGGAGATGAGCCCGCGCTTGCAGGTCAAGCTGCTGCGCTTCCTGCAGGACGGTTGCTTCCGCCGGGTTGGCAGCGACGAAGAGGTGTACCTGGATGTGCGGGTGATCTGCGCGACCCAGGTCGACCTGTCCGAGCTGTGCGCGCGCGGCGAGTTCCGCCAGGACCTGTATCACCGGCTCAATGTGCTGTCGCTGCATATTCCGCCACTGCGCGAATGCATGGATGGCCTGGAAGGGCTGGTGCAGCACTTCCTCGACCAGGCCAGCCGGCAGATCGGTTGCCCGATGCCACGCCTGGCGGCCTCGGCGATGGACAAGTTGAGCCAGTACCATTGGCCGGGCAACGTGCGGCAACTGGAAAACGTATTGTTCCAGGCGGTGTCGTTATGTGAAGGCGGTGTTGTAAAGAGCGAACATATTCGTTTGCCGGACTATGGCGTGCGCCAGCCGTTGGGCGAATTTTCACTGGATGGTGATCTTTCGCAGATTGTCGGGCGTTTCGAGCGGGCGGTATTGGAAAGTTTGCTGGGCGAATTTCCAAGTAGTCGCGCGTTGGGTAAGCGTCTGGGTGTTTCGCACACGACGATTGCCAACAAATTGCGTGAGTATTCGCTGGGCAAGTCGGCGGAGTGAATCTATTGGAAAGGTGTCGCCTGCCCTTGTAGGAGCGGCCTTGCCGAAGCGTCGCACCGGTCGGAAAGGGCTGCGTAGCGGCCCCAATATGTCGATAGTTACAGATATCGCGGGGCCGCGTTGCGGCCCTTTCGCGACACAAGGCCGCTCCCACAGGGTCGCGCGCGGCGCGATCAGGGGCGGAGCGGGCCTGCCTTGCGCTGAGTCTGTAGCCTTAGCCGTTGGAGCAGCCGTTGCCCATCACACGGTATTCGAGAATGTGCTTCTGACCCTTGGAGTCTTCATAGGTCATGCGCGCCGGTACAACTTCGCAGACATTGGGAACTTCGCTCATGGAAATAACGCGGGCGATATCCAGGTGCTGCGAATAACTGTACTGTTCAACCGGAATCTGCTCGGCATTGTTTGCCTCGCCGGCGAGTGCCGCGCCGCAAAGACTGCCAAGTACCAATACCAGTAAAGCTTTCATTTTCAATTTACCTATCTAAGGTCGTGAGGGGGGCACGCGGCGCTGATGGCGCCGCGAGTACAGCAAGTTTCAACTATCAGGATGAAGTACGGATTAACGTTGCCTTCGTGGGGGCTGTTACCAAGTTAATCGCGTTGCCGTTGCTGGCGAGGTGAATTCTAGGAGGCTGGCCCGGGCTGAAACAGAGCGGGTTTTGATAAAGTCTTTTGACAGAATCTGTAACAATCCCTCGGTACTGCGCGGTTTTTTCTGGCTGAAGTGGCTGAGTGCCATGGGCTAGAGCGGTTGCGCAAAAGCACCGAGTGGTCGGGGCAGCGCGTTACTACCAACGTCGAATGGTGTTTGCCGCTCTGGTACAGTTACAAACGGTTCCATACAAAAACAACTATTACACCGAGGTAACACAGATGAGTGCGGCTCCACTGTATCCCGTTCGTCCCGAGGTTGCGGCCAGTACCCTGACCGACGAGGCCACCTACAAGGCCATGTACCAGCAATCGGTGATCAACCCGGACGGCTTCTGGCGCGAGCAGGCCCAGCGTCTGGACTGGATCAAGCCTTTCACCAAGGTCAAGCAGACCTCGTTCGACGACCACCATGTCGATATCAAGTGGTTCGCCGACGGCACTCTGAACGTCTCCTACAACTGCCTGGACCGCCACCTCGAAACGCGCGGCGACCAGTTGGCGATCATCTGGGAGGGCGACGACCCTTCCGAGCACCGCAACATCACCTATCGCGAGCTCCACGAGCAGGTCTGCAAGTTTGCCAACGCCCTGCGTGGCCAAGATGTGCACCGCGGCGACGTGGTCACCATCTACATGCCGATGATCCCCGAGGCCGTGGTCGCCATGCTGGCCTGCGCGCGCATCGGCGCGATCCATTCGGTGGTGTTCGGCGGCTTCTCGCCAGAGGCCCTGGCCGGGCGCATCATCGATTGCAAGTCCAAGGTGGTGATCACTGCCGACGAAGGCCTGCGTGGTGGCCGGCGCACCCCGCTCAAGGCCAATGTCGACCTGGCCCTGACCAACCCTGAAACCAGCAGCGTGCAGAAGATCATCGTGTGCAAGCGCACCGGTGGCGACATCGCCTGGCACCAGCACCGCGACATCTGGTTCGAAGACCTGATGAAGGTTGCCTCCAGCCACTGCGCGCCCAAGGAAATGGGCGCCGAGGAGGCGCTGTTCATCCTTTATACCTCCGGCTCCACCGGCAAGCCGAAGGGCGTGCTGCACACTACCGGCGGTTACCTGGTGTACGCGGCGCTGACCCACGAGCGCGTGTTCGACTACCGCCCGGGCGAGGTGTACTGGTGCACCGCCGACGTGGGCTGGGTCACCGGCCACAGCTACATCGTCTACGGTCCGCTGGCCAATGGTGCTACCACACTGTTGTTCGAAGGCGTGCCGAACTACCCGGATATCACCCGGGTGTCGAAGATCGTCGACAAGCACAAGGTCAATATTCTCTACACCGCGCCAACCGCCATCCGCGCCATGATGGCCGAGGGCGAGGCAGCGGTGGCCGGTGCCGATGGCTCCAGCCTGCGCCTGCTGGGTTCGGTGGGCGAGCCGATCAACCCCGAGGCCTGGAACTGGTACTACAAGACCGTCGGCAAGGAGCGTTGCCCGATCGTCGACACCTGGTGGCAGACCGAAACCGGCGGCATCCTGATCAGCCCGCTGCCAGGCGCCACCGGCCTCAAGCCGGGCTCGGCGACCCGTCCGTTCTTCGGCGTGGTGCCGGCGCTGGTGGACAACCTGGGCAACCTGATCGACGGCGCCGCCGAGGGCAACCTGGTGATTCTCGATTCCTGGCCGGGCCAGTCGCGTTCGCTGTACGGCGACCACGACCGCTTCGTCGACACCTATTTCAAGACCTTCCGTGGCATGTACTTCACTGGTGACGGCGCCCGTCGCGACGAGGATGGCTACTACTGGATCACCGGCCGGGTGGACGATGTGCTCAACGTCTCCGGCCACCGCATGGGGACCGCCGAGATCGAGAGCGCGATGGTCGCCCATGCCAAGGTCGCCGAGGCCGCGGTGGTGGGCGTGCCGCACGACATCAAGGGGCAGGGCATCTATGTCTACGTCACCCTCAATGCCGGTGAGGAGCCCAGCGAGCAACTGCGCCTGGAGCTGAAGAACTGGGTGCGCAAGGAGATCGGCCCGATCGCTTCGCCGGATGTGATCCAGTGGGCGCCGGGCTTGCCGAAGACTCGCTCGGGCAAGATCATGCGCCGGATCCTGCGCAAGATCGCCACTGGCGAGTACGACGCCCTGGGCGATATCTCGACCCTGGCCGACCCTGGTGTGGTGCAGCACCTGATCGATACCCACAAGGCGATGAGCCTGGCGTCGGCCTGAGCGCGGTCGCGGAGCAAGGCCGCGCCCACGGCCTGCGTGGGGGCTTGCCCCGCGATCTGGTCGCCAACTGAAACCCCGCCGGGCAGCCGGCGGGGTTTTTGCTTTACTGACGGGGGTGTTACTCCGACATTCATCGGTAACCCTTGTTGTCACCGATTTCGCACAAAATCGGGGCATCGCGAAACATTCATGTGCGCAAAAGCCGCGTTTCTGACAGCATTTCTTGCATTCAGGCACGCTGCGCTTGCCGGAATACAAGGGTTTGCGAATAATGGGCCCGCTTATTGCTATGTGTATGGGTTATTTCTTTTTTGCTCTTGCATAATTCGCAGGAGCTGTCAATATCGCCCGCCGCGGTTCCAGGCGCTTCTGTAACTAGTTGTCGCTTTGAAGAAATATCGACTACCGGGCTGTCGCTAAAATGCCACTCACTCGCTCGTGGTCTGCGACCTTGGTCGAACCCTGCGCGGCTCGCGTTGTACCCATTCGCATATCGGGCAGCCGTTACAACTGCCTTGTATTGCCCCGTACCGATGGAGTTACCTGATGAAGAAGCTCGCACTGCTTGGCGCCCTGGCGCTTTCCGTGTTTTCCCTGGTATCGCAGGCCGATGAGAAGCCGTTGAAGATCGGTATCGAGGCCGCCTACCCACCCTTCGCCTTCAAGCAGCCCGATGGCAGCCTCGCGGGCTTCGACTACGACATCGGCAACGCCCTGTGCGAACAGATGAAAGCCAAGTGCACCTGGGTCGAGCAGGAGTTCGACGGCCTGATCCCGGCACTGAAAGTGCGCAAGATCGACGCCATCCTGTCGTCCATGTCGATCACTGACGATCGCAAGAAGTCGGTCGACTTCACCAAGCGCTACTACCTGACCCCGGCGCGCCTGGTGATGAAGGAAGGCACCACCGTCAGCGACAGTCTGGCTGAGCTCAAGGGCAAGAAGATCGGCGTGCAGCGCGGTTCGATCCACGACCGTTTCGCCAAGGAAGTCCTGGCCCCGCAAGGTGCCACCGTGGTGCCCTACGGTACCCAGAATGAAATCTACCTGGATGTCGCCGCCGGCCGCCTGGACGGCACCGTGGCCGATGCCACCCTGCTCGAGGACGGCTTCCTGAAGACCGATGCAGGCAAGGGCTTCGCCTTCGTCGGTCCGGCCTTCACCGACACCAAGTACTTCGGTGATGGCGTCGGTATCGCCGTGCGCAAGGGCGACACCGCCAACGCCGAGCGCATCAACGCCGCCATCGACGCGATCCGCGCCAACGGCAAATACAAAGAGATCGAGAAGAAGTACTTCAACTTCGACATCTACGGTCCAGACTCGAAGTAACCATCGAGTTTCACCTGTGCAATGGTGCAAACAGCAGAATCTCTGAGGTTTGCACCATTTTTCATTCCCAAGCCCTGAGGAATCCGAATCATGTTGAAAGGCTATGGGGCAGTCATCCTCGACGGGGCGTGGCTGACGCTACAGCTCGCCCTGTCGTCGATGGCCCTGGCCATCGTCCTCGGCCTGATCGGCGTGGCGCTGCGTTTGTCGCCGGTGCGCTGGTTGGCTTGGCTGGGGGACCTGTACTCCACGGTGATCCGTGGCATCCCTGACCTGGTCCTGATCCTGCTGATCTTCTATGGCGGCCAGGACATCATCAACCGGGTGGCGCCGCTGCTCGGCTATGACGATTACATAGACCTGAACCCGCTGGTGGCCGGCATCGGTACCCTGGGCTTCATCTTCGGCGCGTACCTGTCGGAAACCTTCCGCGGCGCGTTCCTGGGTATTCCCAAGGGGCAGGCGGAGGCCGGTGCCGCCTATGGCATGAGCGGCGTGCAGGTATTCTTCCGGATCATGGTGCCGCAGATGATCCGCCTGGCGATCCCGGGCTTCACCAACAACTGGCTGGTACTGACCAAGGCGACCGCGCTGATTTCGGTGGTCGGCCTGCAGGACATGATGTTCAAGGCCAAGCAGGCGGCCGACGCCACCCGCGAACCCTTCACCTTCTTCCTGGCGGTGGCGGCGTTGTACCTGGTGTTGACCAGTGTCTCGCTGCTGGCGTTGAAGTATCTCGAGAAGCGCTACTCGGTGGGCGTCAAGGCGGCTGAACTATGATCTTCGACTACAACGTCATCTGGGAGGCGCTGCCGCTGTACATCGGCGGGCTGCTGACCACCCTCAAGCTGCTGGCGCTGTCGCTGTTCTTCGGTCTGCTGGCGGCCATCCCGCTGGGCCTGATGCGGGTGTCCAAGCAGCCGCTGGTGAACATGAGCGCCTGGCTGTACACCTATGTGATTCGCGGCACGCCGATGCTGGTGCAGCTGTTCCTGATCTACTACGGCCTGGCCCAGTTCGAGGCGGTGCGCGAGAGCTTCCTGTGGCCGTGGCTGTCCAGCGCGACCTTCTGTGCCTGCCTGGCCTTCGCCGTCAACACCAGCGCCTACACCGCCGAGATCATCGCCGGCAGCCTCAAGGCCACGCCCCATGGCGAGATCGAGGCGGCCAAGGCCATCGGCATGTCGCGCATGAAAATGTACCGCCGCATCCTGCTGCCCTCTGCGCTGCGCCGGGCGCTGCCGCAGTACAGCAACGAGGTGATCATGATGCTGCAGACCACCAGCCTGGCGTCGATCGTCACCCTGATCGACATCACTGGTGCCGCGCGCACGGTCAACGCCCAGTACTACCTGCCTTTCGAGGCCTATATCACGGCGGGCGTGTTCTACCTGTGCCTGACCTTCATCCTCGTGCGCCTGTTCAAGCTGGCCGAACGCCGTTGGCTCGGCTACCTGGCGCCGCGCAAGCACTGACCGCTCTGTGAGAACCGACAGCATGTACAAACTGCAAATCCAAGACCTGCACAAGCGCTATGGCAGCCACGAGGTGCTCAAGGGCGTCTCCCTCGAAGCCAAGGCGGGCGACGTGATCAGCATCATCGGCTCCAGCGGCTCGGGCAAATCCACCTTCCTGCGTTGCATCAACCTGCTCGAGCAGCCGCACGCGGGCAAGATCCTGCTCAACAACGAAGAGCTCAAGCTGGTCGCCGGCAAGGACGGCGCGCTCAAGGCCGCCGACCCCAAGCAGTTGCAACGCATGCGCTCGCGCCTGTCGATGGTGTTCCAGCATTTCAACCTGTGGTCGCACATGACCGCGCTGGAAAACGTCATCGAGGCGCCGGTGCATGTGCTGGGCGTGAACAAGAAAGAAGCGCTGGAAAAGGCCGAGCACTACCTGGCCAAGGTGGGTGTCGCCCATCGCAAGGATGCCTTCCCCGGGCACATGTCCGGCGGTGAGCAACAGCGCGTGGCCATCGCCCGTGCCCTGGCCATGGAGCCTGAAGTGATGCTGTTCGACGAGCCGACCTCGGCGCTCGACCCGGAACTGGTGGGCGATGTGCTCAAGGTCATGCAGTCGCTGGCCCAGGAAGGCCGCACCATGGTCGTGGTCACCCACGAGATGGGCTTCGCCCGCGAGGTCTCCAACCAGCTGGTGTTCCTGCATAAGGGCCTGGTCGAAGAGCGCGGCTGCCCGCGCGAGGTGTTGGTCAACCCGCAGTCCGAGCGCCTCAAGCAGTTCCTGTCTGGCAGCCTCAAGTAAAGGCTGCACTTTTGCACCATGATGGGGCATGCTGCGCAACGCACGTTGCATGCCCCGGCGCGACGAGCGCGAACCTTCCTTTCCAGGTTTTGGACCACGCCCTATGACCACCCAGCGAATCGGATTTCTCATCTGGCCCGGCACCAAGCCGCTGACCCTGGCGCTGGCGGAAGAGGTGTTGCTGGTGGCCCAGCGGGTGCATCCGGATGTGGTCTACGAACTCGCCTATTTGCAGGCCGAGGCTGCGCAGGAGGGGGCCTGGCGTTTGCCGGGCGAGGCGTGGAACGGTCGCCTCGAGGGCTGTCACAAGCTGTTCCTGTTGGCCGATGAGCCGCCGTCGGCCGTCGGTTCGGCACTGTCGACCGCGCTCAAGCAGCTGGCGCGCGGGGGTTGCATGATCGGCGGGCTGTCCGCCGGGGTGTACCCATTGGCGGCGCTGGGCCTGCTCGATGGCTACCGCGCCGCGGTGCACTGGCGCTGGCAGGATGACTTCGCCGAGCGCTTTCCCAAGGTGATCGCCACCAGCCACCTGTTCGACTGGGATCGTGATCGTTTGACTGCTTGCGGCGGCATGGCGGTGACCGACCTGCTGTTGGCGGTGCTGGCCCGCGACCACGGTGCCGAGTTGGCCGGAGCGGTGTCGGAGGAACTGGTGGTCGAGCGTATTCGCGAGGGGGGCGAGCGCCAGCGCATTCCGCTGCAGAACCGCTTGGGTTCCAGTCATCCGAAGCTGACCCAGGCGGTGCTGCTGATGGAGGCCAATATCGAAGAGCCGCTGACCACTGATGAGATCGCCCAGCATGTATGCGTGTCGCGGCGCCAGCTGGAGCGGATCTTCAAGCAGTACCTCAATCGCGTGCCCAGCCAGTATTACCTGGAGCTGCGGCTGAACAAGGCGCGGCAGATGCTGATGCAGACCAGCAAGTCGATCATCCAGATCGGCTTGTCCTGCGGGTTTTCCTCCGGGCCGCATTTCTCCAGCGCGTACCGTAATTTCTTTGGTGCCACGCCGCGAGAGGATCGCAACCAGCGCCGCAGCAGCAGCCCGTTCGAACTGAGTTCGGCGCCGGCCGAGCGCGGCTGAAGACCTCCCAGCCAGCAAAGACGCTAGCGTGGGGCAAGCCCGCTTTCGCGCAGTGTATTGCTCGTGGGAGCGGGCTTGCCCCGCGATGCGGTTTGTATATGTGAACACCCGTTCACCCAATTCTCACCGAGCATCTCCCCGCCACCCCCTGCTGCCGTTACACTGCGCGATTGCGACAGTGTTTGTCGCATTGCCGAAAACCTTGCAAAAACAGGGTTTGGCGCTGTAACAAGTTGTCGCCTGGCAGCAAGGACAGGCGCCGATCAGTCCTTACAATCCCTCCATCGCTCGCCACTTCCAGGCCAGCGTTCCTCTTCAGGAGACTCAGATGTCCGTTGAGCAAGCCCCGGTGCAACGTGCCGATTTCGACCAGGTCATGGTTCCCAACTACTCCCCGGCGGCCTTCATTCCTGTGCGAGGCGAGGGCTCCCGAGTGTGGGACCAGACCGGCCGCGAGCTGATCGACTTCGCCGGCGGCATCGCGGTCAACGCCCTGGGCCACTGCCATCCGGCGCTGGTCAAGGCGCTAACCGAGCAGGCCAATACCCTCTGGCATGTCTCCAACGTGTTCACCAACGAGCCGGCCCTGCGCCTGGCGCACAAGCTGGTGGACGCCACCTTTGCCGAACGCGCGTTCTTCTGCAACTCCGGCGCCGAAGCCAACGAGGCCGCCTTCAAGCTGGCCCGGCGTGTCGCCCATGACCGTTTCGGTCCCGAAAAACACGAGATCATCGCCACCGTCAACAGCTTCCACGGCCGGACCCTGTTCACCGTCAGCGTCGGTGGCCAGCCCAAGTACTCCGACGGTTTCGGGCCGAAGATCACCGGCATCAGCCACGTGCCGTACAACGACCTGGAAGCGCTGAAAGCGCAGATCAGCGACAAGACCTGCGCCGTGGTCATCGAGCCGATTCAGGGCGAGAGCGGTGTGGTCCCGGCCGACAAGGCCTACCTGGAAGGCGCGCGCAAGCTGTGTGACGAGCACAATGCCCTGCTGATCTTCGACGAAGTGCAGACCGGCGTTGGCCGTACCGGCTCGCTGTATGCCTATCAGCACTACGGCGTCACCCCGGACATCCTGACCAGCGCCAAGAGCCTGGGCGGCGGCTTCCCGATTGGCGCGATGCTGACCACCAGCGACCTGGCCAAGCACCTGGCCGTCGGCACCCACGGCACCACCTATGGCGGCAACCCGCTGGCCTGTGCCGTCGCCTGCGCCGTGCTCGATGTGGTCAACACTCCGGAAACCCTGGCGGGCATCAAGGCCAAACATGAGCGCTTCAAGACCCGCCTGGAGAAGATCGGCCAGGAAACCGGCCTGTTCACCCTGGTGCGCGGTGTCGGCCTGCTGATCGGTTGCGTGCTCAGTGACGCCTGGAAGGGCAAGGCCAAGGACATCCTCAATGCCGCCGAGAAGGAAGGCGTGATGGTCCTGCAGGCCGGTCCCGACGTAGTGCGCTTCGCCCCGAGCCTGGTGGTCGAGGACGCCGACATCGACGAAGGCCTGGCACGCTTCGAACGCGCCGTGCGCAAGCTGACGCAAGGCTGATCCACCCTTCGTCGGCCCGGGTTTTGGCCTGGGTCGGCGATCCCTGAATTCCAGTGCGGGCCTGCTTGCAGGTAGTGGCGCGTGCCCGTCGTTTTTCCGTGCCGATGTGATCGGCGCGCTTTCCCGAAAGGAGTGACACCATGCTGGTGATGCGCCCCGCGCAAATGGCGGATCTGAACGAAGTGCAGCGCATGGCTGCCGACAGCCCCATTGGTGTCACCTCGTTGCCGGATGACACCGCTCGCCTGGGCGACAAGATCGCCGCCTCGGAAACCTCGTTCGCCGCCGAAGTGAGCTTCAACGGCGAGGAGAGCTATTTCTTCGTGCTCGAGGACAGCGCCACCGGCAAGCTGGTCGGCTGCTCGGCCATCGTCGCCTCGGCCGGTTATTCCGAGCCGTTCTACAGCTTTCGTAACGAGACCTTCGTACACGCCTCGCGCGAGCTGAAGATCCACAACAAGATCCACGTCCTGTCGCTGTGTCACGACCTTACCGGCAATAGCCTGCTGACCAGCTTCTACGTGTTGCCGGAGTTGGTGAACAGCGCCTTCGCCGAGCTCAACTCGCGCGGTCGCCTGCTGTTCATGGCTGCGCACCCCGAGCGTTTCGCCGATTCGGTGGTCACCGAAATCGTCGGTTTCAGCGACGAGCAGGGCGAATCGCCGTTCTGGGATGCCATCGGGCGCAACTTCTTCGACCTCAACTATGCCGACGCCGAGCGCCTGTGCGGCTTGAAGAGCCGCACTTTCCTCGCCGAGCTGATGCCGCACTATCCGATCTACGTGCCGCTGCTGGACGACGCCGCGCAAGAGGCCATGGGCCAGGTGCACCCGCGGGCGCAGATCACCTTCGACATCCTCATGCGCGAAGGCTTCGAGACCGAGCACTACATCGACATCTTCGACGGTGGCCCGACCCTGCACGCACGCACCTCGGGCATCCGCTCGATCGCCCAGAGCCGCGTGGTGCCGGTCAAGCTCGACGACGCCCCGGTCAAGGGCGGTCGCCCGTACCTGGTGTGCAACGGCCAATTGCAGGACTACCGCGCGGTGTTGCTGGAGCTGGACTGGGTGCCGGGCAAACCGGTCAGCCTGAGCAGCGAGGCCGTCGAGGCCCTGGGTGTCGGCGAAGGCGCCAGCGTGCGCCTGGTCGCGGTCTGATTGGCCGCAACAGAGAGTTTCGCGGCAGGCGCTGACCGCCGCACAAGGAGATAGCATGATCGTTCGTCCTGTACGCAGCAGCGATTTACCCGCGCTGATCGAATTGGCTCGCAGCACCGGCACCACTGGGCTGACCACGCTCCCGGCCAACGAGGAGCGCCTCGGCCAGCGCGTTGGCTGGGCCGAGAAAAGCTTCCGTGGCGAGGCCGAGCGGGGTGATACCGACTACTTGTTCGTGCTGGAGAACGACGAAGGGTTGGTGGTCGGCATCAGCGCCATCGCCGGTGCCGTCGGCTTGCGCGAGCCCTGGTACAACTATCGGGTCGGCCTGACCGTCAGCGCTTCGCAGGAGCTGAAGATCTACCGCGAAATCCCGACCCTGTTCCTGGCCAACGACCTGACCGGCAACTCCGAGCTGTGCTCGCTGTTCCTGCGTGGCGACCATCGCAGCGGCCTCAACGGTCGCCTGCTGTCCAAGGCGCGGATGCTTTTCATCGCCGAATTCCCCGAGCTGTTCGGCCACAAGATCATCGCCGAGATGCGCGGCATGTCAGACGAGCAGGGGCGTTCGCCGTTCTGGGAGAGCCTGGGCCGGCACTTCTTCAAGATGGAGTTCAGTCAGGCCGATTACCTCACCGGGGTGGGCAACAAGTCGTTCATCGCCGAACTGATGCCCAAGTTCCCGCTGTACACCTGCTTCCTTTCGGAGGCCGCGCGCAATGTCATCGGCCGCGTGCATACCGACACCGAGCCTGCGCTGGCCATGCTTAAGCGCGAAGGTTTCAACTACCAGGGCTTCGTCGACATCTTCGATGCGGGCCCGGCCATCGAGTGCGAGACCTCGAAGATCCGCGCCGTGCGTGACAGCGAGACCCTGGTGCTGGCCGTCGGCACCCCGGGCGACGACGCCACACCCTATATCATCCACAACCGCAAGCGCGAAGATTGCCGCATCACCGCCGCACCGGCGCGCCTCGCCGCCGGCACCCTGGTGGTCGATCCGCAGACCGCCAAGCGCCTGCGCCTGGGCGCGGGTGACAATGTGCGCGCGGTGCCACTGTCCGCCAGCCGGGAGGCCCAGTAAATGACCACGCATTACATCGCCGGCCAATGGCTGGCTGGCCAGGGCGAAGCCCTGCAGTCGCTCAACCCCGTCACCCAGGCGGTGATCTGGCAAGGGCAGGGCGCCGATGCCGCGCAGGTAGATAATGCCGTGCAGGCTGCCCGTCAGGCGTTCCCCGGCTGGGCATCGCTGAGCCTGGATGCGCGTATTGGCGTGCTGGAGGCCTTCGCCGAGAAACTCAAGGCCAATGCCGAGGCGTTGTCGCGCTGCATTGGCGAGGAAACCGGCAAGCCGCTGTGGGAATCGGCCACCGAAGTGACCAGCATGGTCAACAAGGTCGCCATCTCGGTGCAGAGCTACCGCGAGCGTACCGGCGAGAAGAGCGGCCCGCTGGCCGACGCCACTGCCGTGCTGCGGCACAAGCCCCACGGCGTGGTCGCCGTGTTCGGCCCATACAACTTCCCAGGCCACCTGCCCAACGGCCATATCGTTCCGGCGCTGCTGGCCGGCAACTGCGTGGTGTTCAAACCCAGCGAGCTGACCCCGAAGGTCGCCGAGCTGACCGTGCAGTGCTGGGTCGAGGCCGGTTTGCCGGCGGGCGTGCTCAACCTGGTCCAGGGCGCTCGGGAAACCGGCGTGGCGCTAGCCGCCAACCCAGGTATCGATGGCCTGTTCTTCACCGGCTCCAGCCGCACCGGCAACTTGCTGCACCAACAGTTCGCCGGTCGCCCGGACAAGATCCTGGCGCTGGAGATGGGCGGCAACAACCCGCTAGTGGTCGATGAGGTCAAGGACCTCGACGCGGCGGTCTACACCATCATCCAGTCGGCTTTCATCTCGGCCGGCCAGCGCTGCACGTGCGCGCGCCGCCTACTGGTGCCCCAGGGCGCCTGGGGCGACCAGTTGCTCGCGCGCCTGGTGGAGGTGAGTCGTGGTATCAGCGTCGGTGCCTTCGACCAGCAGCCGGCGCCGTTCATGGGCTCGGTGATCTCGCTGCAAGCCGCGCGCGCGCTGCTGGCGGCCCAGGCCGAACTGCTCGGCAAGGGCGCCGTGGCGCTGTTGCCAATGACCCAGCCCCAGGCCAATGCCGCCTTGCTCACGCCCGGCATCATCGATGTCAGCGCGGTGGCCGAGCGCCCGGATGAAGAATTCTTCGGACCGCTGCTGCAGGTGATTCGCTACGCCGATTTCGACGCGGCGATCGATGAAGCCAACAACACTCAGTACGGCCTGGCCGCCGGCCTGTTGTCGGACTCAAACGCCCGTTACCAGCACTTCTGGTTGCGCAGCCGCGCTGGCATCGTCAACTGGAACAAGCAGTTGACCGGCGCCGCCAGCAGCGCGCCGTTCGGTGGCGTCGGCGCCAGCGGCAACCACCGCGCCAGCGCCTACTACGCGGCGGACTACTGCGCCTACCCCGTGGCTTCGCTGGAGACCGCGAGCCTTGCACTGCCGGCGACCCTGACGCCGGGCGTCACCCTATAACAACAGGTCTCGGAGCCTAGCCGATGAAATCCTATGAAGTGAATTTTGATGGCCTGGTGGGGCCGACCCACAACTACGGCGGCCTGTCGTACGGCAACGTGGCCTCGCAGAGCAATAGCCAGCAAGGTTCCAACCCACGCGAGGCGGCGCGCCAGGGCCTGGCGAAGATGAGGGCGCTGATGGAGATGGGCTTCCAGCAGGGCGTGCTGGCGCCACAGGAGCGCCCGGACGTGGCAGCGCTGCGTCGCCTGGGCTTCACCGGCAGCGACGCCGAAGTGATCCAGCGCGCCGCGAAGGAGGCCATGCCGCTGCTGGTGGCCAGTTGCTCGGCCTCGAGCATGTGGGTGGCCAACGCCGCCACCGTCAGCCCCAGCGCCGACACCGCCGACGGCCGCGTGCACTTCACCGCCGCCAACCTCAACTGCAAGTACCACCGCAGCATCGAGCACCCAACCACCAGTCGCGTGCTGGGCGCCATGTTCAATGACGACAAGGTGTTCGCCCATCACCAGGCACTGCCGGCGGTTGCCCAGTTCGGTGACGAGGGCGCGGCCAACCATACCCGCTTCTGTCGTGCCTACGGCGATGCCGGCGTCGAGTTCTTCGTCTATGGCCGCAGTGCCTTCGACAGCCGCTACCCCGCGCCGCAGAAGTACCCGGCGCGCCAGACCCTGGAGGCCTCGCAGGCGGTGGCCCGGTTGCACGGCCTGCGCGACGATGGCGTGGTCTACGCTCAACAGAACCCGGCAGTGATCGACCAGGGTGTGTTTCACAACGATGTGATCGCGGTGGGCAACGGTGAGGTGCTGTTCTACCACGAGGATGCCTTCCTCGACACCGACGCGGTGCTTGGCCAGCTGCAGGCTAAACTGGCCAGCAAAGGTGGCAACTTCCAGGCCATCTGCGTGCCGCGTTTGGCGGTGACGGTGGAGGACGCGGTGCGTTCCTACCTGTTCAACAGCCAGCTGCTCAGCCGCGAGGACGGCTCGATGCTGCTGGTAGTGCCGGAGGAGTGCCGCAATAACGAGCGCGTCTGGGCGTATCTGGGCCAGCTGACCAGCCAGGGCGGCCCGATCAAGGAGGTCAAGGTGTTCGACCTCAAGCAGAGCATGCAGAACGGCGGCGGCCCGGCTTGTCTGCGCCTGCGCGTGGCGTTGAAGGAAAACGAACTGGCGGCGGTCAACCAAGGCGTTATCATGACCGCCCCGCTGTACGACACCCTGGTGCAATGGGTCGACAAGCACTACCGCGATCGCCTCGGCGAGGCGGACCTGGCCGACCCGCAGTTGCTGGTGGAATGCCGCACGGCACTGGATGAACTGACCCAGATCCTCAAGCTGGGTTCGGTCTATCCGTTCCAATGCCAACCTTGAAGAGAGAAATTGCAATGTCCGACGCCCTGCGCCTGATCCTGGAAGATGAAGACGGCACCCAGCTGGAAACTTCCTGCACCCGCTTTGCCGTGGTCTGGCAAGGCAAGGAAGTATGGATTCAGCAGGATGGCCGCGGCCAACTGCTGATCGGCGTGGATGTCGAGGAAGACGACACCGAGTACGCCAACCTGCTGCTGCGCCCGATGGCCACCAACCTGGTCAGCCTGCAACTGGAAATGGAACCGGCCGATGCCGGTGACGACGACCACGTCCACGGCCCGGACTGCGGCCACCACCACTAAGGAAGTGCCCATGCTCGCCCTTGGCAAACTGCTTGAGCTGACCCTGACCGATCACGAACCGGCCGAGAAGACCCAAGTGACGCCCAGGGGCGTGCGTTTGCGCTGGTTGGGGGAGGGCGCCTTGGAAGTGCGTCCGCCCGAGGGCGAGGACAGTGGCCTCGACCTGTTGCTGTCGGCTGGTATCCACGGCAATGAGACGGCGCCGATCGAGTTGCTGGAAAAGCTCCTGCATGGCGTGGCCGATGGCTCCATCCAGCCGCGTGCACGAGTGTTGTTCCTGTTTGGCAATCCGCCGGCGATCCGCAAGGGTGAGCGTTTTATCGAGCAGGACATCAACCGCCTGTTCAATGGCCGGCATGAGCTTTCCAGTGGTTTCGAGGCATTGCGGGCCGCCGAGCTGGAGCAGTTTGCCCGGGTGTTCTTCAGCAAGCCCGAGCGCGCCCGCCTGCATTACGACCTGCATACCGCCATTCGCGGGTCGAAGATCGAGCAGTTCGCGCTGTATCCCTACAAGGAAGGGCGCAAGCACTCCCGTCGCGAGCTGGCCCGCCTGGCGGCGGCCGGCATGGAGGCGGTGCTGCTGCAGAGCAAGTCGTCGATCACCTTCAGCGCGTTCACCTATGAGCAACTCGATGCCGAAGCCTTCACCCTGGAACTGGGCAAGGCCCGCCCCTTCGGGCAGAACGAGCAAGTCAACCTCGACAAGCTCGAAACGCGCCTGATCCACCTCATCGAAAACACCGAGCCCCAGACCGAACAGAGCCTGGACGGCCTCAAGCTGTTCAGCGTCGCTCGCGAAATCATCAAGCACAGCGACAGCTTCCACCTGCACCTGCCAGCGGACATCGAGAACTTCTCCGAGCTGAGCAAGGGCTACCTGCTGGCCGAGGACCTCGCCGAGACGCGCTGGGTGGTGGAGGAGGAGGGCGCGCGCATCATTTTCCCCAACCCTAAGGTGAAGAACGGGCTGCGGGCCGGCATCCTGATAGTGCCGGCCGAGGACAGCGCGCTGGCCTGACTGCTCAGCGATAGGCCAGGCGAGGTGGCAGGCCCATTTCTGCACGTAACGCGTTCTCGTTGAACGGTGCCGGATTGCTCGCGGTATCCGCGGTCGAAGGGTCGTCATCGAAATCAAATGGCGCTTCGCCGGTCGCCAGCCCAACGGCTTGCAGCTCGCCTTGGCCCGCGACGCTGCCGGTGGCGTAGTTCCAGGTATGACAAAGTTCGTGATAGAGCGCGATCAGCGGGGGGGCGCCTGGAACCTGCATGTGCGGGTTGAACAGGATCTCGCTGTGCAGAATGCGATCGCCTCGTTGACCGTTGGCCTTGATCCTGGGGTCGCCGAGCCGCCTGTCGAAGCCCGCGAAGGCATTGTCCGTGACTGACGTGTAGCGCAAGGTGACGGTGACCCTCCTGGCGGCCAGGTCCTGGAGCAATCGTGAGGCGGTTGGGCTTGCGTGCAGGCGCTGCAGGAGTCGCGTCATCTGCTCGATGTAGCGTGCGTCGCCTTCGATCTTGAAGCTGTGCGCATAGTGCGTGGGCAAGGTCTGTGTGCCGGCACGCGCAAGCGTCAGCTGGTCCGTCCCCGCGATCACCGTGTCATCGCCTTCACCGGTGTTGACCCAGGTGTGCGCGGCGCTGCTGTAGATCAGATCGTTGCCCTCGCCAGCATGAACCTGCACCCGCTGCAGGCCCGTGACAATGATGTGGTCGTCGCCGCTGCCGGTCGCCACTATCACTCGGCCCCCAGGGCGTTGCGATGAGTCGTCCGGGGCTTGCTCCTTGCCTTCCAGGAGAATCTTGTCGTTGCCCGCGGCGGTTTCGACAATGATCCTGGTGCTTGGGTCGGCCTTCAGATGCACGCTGTCAGGACCATTTCCGGTTCTTAGTATCGCGGTATGCGGGGCGGGTAGCACCAGCTCGTAGCAGGTGGTGGCGATCTGTACCCTGAGCGCCAGCGGTCGCGTATCGACCAGCATTTCGCTGACTCCTGGCAGCGCGGTGATCAGCAGTTGACCCGCGGCGCGTTCCACCGCAACAAGGTGATCTTCGTAGGGCAGCGCAAAGGTGTCTGTGGTGGCTTGTGCAGGTCGAATGACCTTGAGGGTGTCGAGGCTCATGGCGCGCTGTCTTGTCAAGGAATGGGCCTACAAACTAAGGGGGTGTCTGGGTGTTGATGCGGTATCCCGATAACACCTGGAACGGGATCCAATCGTTCATGAAAGGTATTTAATTCACTATCTATTCCATTTTCCTACCGCCTGGGCGGTAATTGGCTTGCCAGTAGCGAAACGCTGGCTTTAGCATCGCGGTCATGTCGTTTCACTCGCTTTAGTCCGACAAACCGCCCGATTGGCGGTCGCTATCGCATAAACCCACTGCACCGAGACTGCAGGACCGATATAATGCGGCCCTTTGCCGTCGTTTCGTCGATTCGACGTGTGGCCGCCGTTTCCGTGGAAGAACCTATGAAAAGCGCAGAAATCCGTGAAGCCTTCCTCCGCTTCTTCGAAGAGCAGGGACATACTCGCGTTGCCTCCAGCTCCCTGATCCCGGGCAATGACCCGACCCTGCTGTTCACCAACGCCGGCATGAACCAGTTCAAGGACTGCTTCCTCGGCCAGGAGAAGCGCGCCTACACCCGCGCCGTGAGCAGCCAGAAGTGCGTGCGCGCCGGCGGCAAGCACAACGACCTGGAAAACGTCGGCTACACCGCCCGTCACCACACCTTCTTCGAGATGCTGGGCAACTTCAGCTTCGGCGACTATTTCAAGCGCGATGCCATCACCTTCGCCTGGACCTTCCTGACCTCGGACAAGTGGCTGAACCTGCCCAAGGAAAAACTCTGGGTCACCGTCTACGCCAGCGACGACGAAGCCTACGACATCTGGACCAAGGAAGTCGGCGTGCCTGCCGAGCGCATGGTGCGTATCGGTGACAATAAAGGCGCCCCGTACGCCTCCGACAACTTCTGGACCATGGGCGATACCGGCCCGTGCGGCCCATGCACCGAGATCTTCTACGACCACGGCGCCGACATCTGGGGCGGCCCACCCGGCTCGCCGGAAGAAGACGGCGACCGCTACATCGAGATCTGGAACAACGTCTTCATGCAGTTCAACCGCACCGCCGACGGCGTCCTGCACCCGCTGCCCGCCCCGTCGGTGGATACCGGCATGGGCCTGGAGCGCATCAGCGCGGTGATGCAGCACGTGCACTCGAACTACGAGATCGACCTGTTCCAGAGCCTGCTGGGCGCCGCAGCCGAAGCCATCGGCTGCAGCAACGACGACCAGCCTTCGCTGAAAGTGGTCGCCGACCATATCCGTTCCTGCGGCTTCCTGATCGCCGACGGCGTGCTGCCGTCGAACGAAGGCCGCGGCTACGTGCTGCGCCGCATCATTCGTCGCGCCTGCCGCCACGGCAACAAGCTGGGCGCCAAGGGCAGCTTCTTCCACAAGATCGTCGCCGCCCTGGTGGCCGAGATGGGTCAAGCCTTCCCAGAGCTCAAGGGCCAGCAGGCGCACATCGAGCGCGTGCTCAAGACCGAGGAAGAGCAGTTCGCCAAGACCCTCGAGCAGGGCCTGCGCATCCTCGAGCAGGACCTGGCCCAGTTGCAGGGCAAGGTGGTACCGGGCGACGTGGTGTTCAAGCTGTACGACACCTACGGCTTCCCCATGGACCTCACTGCCGATATCGCCCGCGAGCGCGAGCTGACCATCGACGAAGCCGGCTTCGAGCGCGAGATGGAGGCCCAGCGTGAGCGTGCTCGTTCCGCCAGCGCCTTCGGCATGGACTACAACAGCCTGGTCAAGGTCGATACCGCCACCGACTTCCTCGGCTACGATGCCACCGAAGGCCAGGGCAAGATCGTCGCCCTGTACAAGGATGGTCAGTCGGTCGACCAGTTGGGCGAAGGCGAGGAGGGCGTGGTCGTGCTCGACCGCACGCCGTTCTATGCCGAGTCCGGCGGCCAGGTCGGCGACACCGGCTACCTGCAGGCGGGCGCTGCGCGCTTCGACGTGCGCGACACCACCAAGACCGGCGGTGCCTTCCTGCACCACGGTATCGTTGCCAGTGGCGCACTGACCATTGCCGCCACGGTCGAGGCGCATGTCGATGCCGAGGTGCAGCACGCCACCTCGCTGAACCACTCGGCCACCCACCTGCTCCACGAAGCGCTGCGCCAGGTGCTGGGCGAGCACGTGCAGCAGAAAGGCTCGCTGGTCGACAGCCAGCGCCTGCGCTTCGACTTCAGCCACTTCGAGGCGGTGACGCCTGCGCAGATCAAGGCCCTGGAAGATATCGTCAACCGTGAGGTGCGCAAGAACACGCCGGTGGAAACCGAACTGACCGATATCGAGACCGCCAAGGCCAAGGGCGCCATGGCGCTGTTCGGCGAGAAGTATGGCGACACCGTGCGGGTGCTGAGCATGGGCGGTGATTTCTCCGTCGAGCTGTGTGGCGGTATCCACGCCAAGCGCACCGGCGACATCGCCCTGTTCAAGATCACCAGCGAAGGCGGCGTGGCCTCTGGCGTGCGCCGTATCGAAGCGATCACCGGCGCCGCCGCGCTGGCCTACCTGAACGCTGCCGAGGAGCAGGTCAAGGAGGCCGCGCAGCTGGTCAAGGGCAATCGCGACAACCTGATCGACAAGCTGTCGGCTGTGCTCGAGCGCAACCGCCAGCTGGAAAAGCAGCTCGAGCAGCTGCAGGCCAAGGCCGCCAGCGCCGCTGGGGACGATCTCTCCAATGCGGCCGTTGAGGTCAAGGGTGCCAAGGTCCTCGCCGCCCGCCTGGATGGGCAGGATGGCAAGGCCCTGCTGGCGCTCGTCGATCAACTGAAGAACAAGCTCGGCCATGCAGTGATCCTGCTGGGCAGCGAGCATGAGGGCAAGGTCGTGCTGGTGGCTGGCGTGACCAAGGACCTCTCCGGCCAACTCAAGGCTGGCGATCTGATGAAGCAAGCCGCTGCAGTGGTGGGTGGCAAGGGCGGCGGTCGTCCGGACATGGCCCAGGGCGGTGGCGTCGACGTCGCCGCGCTGGACCAGGCCCTGGCCCTGGCCGTGCCGTTCGCCGAGCAGGGTCTTTGAGATGGGGCGGCCGGTGGTCTAGTCACCGGCCGCTTCATGTTGGATTGTTTTTTGGGGCCCTTGTGGGCTGAGGCACCTTTGAAATGGCGTTGATCGTACAGAAATTTGGCGGTACCTCTGTCGGTTCCATCGAGCGGATCGAGCAGGTTGCCGACAAAGTCAAGAAATTCCGCGAGCAAGGCACCGACCTGGTGATCGTGCTGTCGGCGATGAGCGGGGAAACCAACCGCCTGATCGACCTGGCCAAGCAGATCTCCGACAAACCGGAGCCGCGCGAGCTGGACGTGATCGTTTCGACCGGCGAGCAGGTCACCATCGCCCTGTTGTCCATGGCCTTGATGAAGCGCGGCGTGCCGGCGGTGTCCTACACCGGCAACCAGGTGCGCATCCTCACCGACAGCGCGCACAACAAGGCGCGCATCCTGCAGATCGACGACCAGAAGATCCGTGCCGACCTCAAGGCCGGGCGCGTGGTGGTGGTGGCTGGTTTCCAGGGTGTCGACGAGCACGGCAACATCACGACCCTCGGTCGTGGCGGTTCCGACACCACCGGCGTGGCCCTGGCGGCGGCCCTGAAGGCCGATGAGTGCCAGATCTACACCGATGTCGACGGCGTCTACACCACCGACCCGCGAGTCGTGCCCCAGGCCCAGCGCCTGGAGAAGATCACCTTCGAGGAGATGCTGGAAATGGCCAGCCTCGGCTCCAAGGTGCTGCAGATCCGTTCGGTGGAGTTCGCCGGCAAGTACAACGTCCCGCTGCGCGTGCTGCACAGCTTCAAGGAGGGTCCGGGTACCCTCATAACCATCGATGAAGAGGAATCCATGGAACAGCCGATCATTTCCGGTATCGCCTTCAACCGCGATGAGGCCAAGCTGACCATTCGTGGCGTCCCGGACACCCCAGGCGTTGCCTTCAAGATCCTCGGCCCGATCAGCGCCGCGAACATCGAAGTGGACATGATCGTGCAGAACGTTTCGCACGATAACACCACCGACTTCACCTTCACCGTACACCGCAACGAGTACGAGAAGGCGCTGAGCGTGCTGGAAAACACCGCCCGCGAGATTGGCGCGCGTGAAGTGGTCGGCGATACCAAGATCGCCAAGGTATCGATCGTCGGCGTCGGCATGCGCTCCCACGCGGGCGTTGCCAGCCGCATGTTCGAAGCACTGGCCAAGGAGAGCATCAACATCCAGATGATCTCCACCTCCGAGATCAAGGTCTCGGTGGTTATCGAAGAGAAGTACCTGGAGCTAGCCGTACGCGCGCTGCACACCGCGTTCGAGCTCGACGCTCCCGCCCGACAGGGTGAGTGACACGCTGCCTGGAGGGGCGCGGCTTGCCGCGCCCTTCGTGTTTCTGGCCGCTGATGGTGTCCCTGTCCAGGCGCCATTGGCGGGTTGACCTGGGCCCAGGCCGTCGTCCCCGGCCAGGCCCTGCTTTTAAAGACTGTTGTCCCTGAAGATTCATGTGAGGAGAAAACTATGCTGATTCTGACTCGTCGGTGCGCCGAGAGCCTGATCATTGGTGACGGTGAGATCACCGTGACGGTCCTGGGTGTCAAAGGCAACCAGGTGCGTATTGGCGTGAGCGCGCCTAAAGAAGTGGCCGTTCACCGCGAGGAAATCTACCTGCGGATCAAGAAAGAGAAGGACGAGGAGCCAAGCCTTTAATTTTTTTGAAGTTTTTTTCAAAAAAAGGGTTGCAAACGAGGAAGGGTGTGTTTAATATTCGCCTCGTGTTGCGGTGAGGTGGCCGAGTGGCCGAAGGCGCTCCCCTGCTAAGGGAGTATACCTCATAAGGGTATCGGGGGTTCGAATCCCCCCTTCACCGCCATTATTTGCCTAGAGCGCTTCAAGCGATCTGAATGGCACAGCAAGACACGGACTCATAGCTCAGCTGGATAGAGTACTCGGCTACGAACCGAGCGGTCGGAGGTTCGAATCCTCCTGAGTCCGCCACTTTTGAAGTGGCTTTGCCTGCAAGGCTGCTTCAATCAACCAGTGGTAACCTGGTCTAAAACTACCCCACGGACTCATAGCTCAGCTGGATAGAGTACTCGGCTACGAACCGAGCGGTCGCAGGTTCGAATCCTGCTGAGTCCGCCACTTTTGAAGTGGTTTTGCTTGCAAGGGCACTTCAACAAGCCAGTGGTAACCTGGCCTAAAACTACCAACCACGGACTCATAGCTCAGCTGGATAGAGTACTCGGC
>NZ_JBMDJI010000043.1:0-38932 GCF_057809115.1 Pseudomonas sp. FG47 | reverse complement strand
AAGTCGCAATTTGTGTTGCCTGAACTATCGCGCGCTTAGAAGCAAAATCAAAAGCAGAGCAAGAGCAAGAGCGGGCGGGTATTAATTATTTTCAGATGCGGTTAAATGAATAAAAATTCAAGATCGCGACCAACATGATTAAACAAGGGACCATCCGCGCTTGCAGAATGAACTTGAAGTCAGCAAGCCTATATCGCGAGCAATCAAGGTCAAAAATAAAATGGCGGAAGGCAGCGGGAGTCGAACCTGCCCGGGAACGGCTGCCGTCCCCAACCGGGTTTGAAGCCCGGCCGCGCCACCGGGCGCGATTGCCTTCCTTAGAAATCGTCAGGGCCTGGCCTGCAACTGGGCCAAGGCACTGTCAGCGCGGATATGCCGCTGGTCGGCGACCCTGCGGGTCAAGCCAACACGGTCGAAGTACTCCAGAATCTGCACGCTACGCTTGCGACCGATGCCCAACATATCGCGAAATGCCGCCACCTGCACTATCGGCGATGTCGTCGCCTGCTGCAACAACAGCTCTGCCATGCGCCTTAGCGTCGCCTCCGGGTAGAACAGATCACGCACCACCTGGTGCAATACGCCCAACCTCGCCAGCTTGCGCAGCAACAAACGCACCTCGGCCTCCTGGACCTGTTCCTCGGTAGCCAAGGTCCGCACCCAGGGCGGATCGAACTCACCCGCCAGCAAGAGCGGCTCCAGGCGAGCCCACAGCGCCGTATCGGCAGCACTGAGCTGGACCTTGTGCGCAGGCAGGTGCAACCAAGGCCCGCTGCTGCTGATCGCGCCCTCGCCCAGCAACTCATCCAACAAGCTGACGAAGGCCGGGCGCTCCAACGGCAAAGCCGTATATCGACGCAGCCGATCACGGTCCGGGCCAAGCTGGTCAGGCTCCTGCTCATGGAACTGCGCCAAACGCGCCAGCACCTGCTGCTTGAGCGCCTGCCATTGGCCACGATCGAACAACAACTGGCCCTGACGGGTGGCGACCACCAACACTTGCTCTGGCAACCGCCAGGTATCGCGCAAGCGATTGAACTGGCGCTCCAACCGCTGCGGGTCGAGCCCGCCTGGGGCGGCCTCGAGCAAGGCCGGTAGGGCCTGTTCGAGATCCTCGGCCTCGCGCAATACCTGCAACTGGCGCAGACGCGCCTCGCTGCGACGCTGCCGGCTAGGCGCGAACGGGTCGAGCACCCGGCCACCACCCAAGGTGCGCTGGGCCCGCTGGTCGCGCAGCACCAGGCGATCGCCATGCACCGCCTGCAACGGCGCATTGAGCAACAACTGGGCGAACATGCGTTGGCCTGCACGCAGGCTTTCGCCTTCGAGCAACGCCACCCGGGCGGTGACATCCTGGGTACCCAGATGCACATGCACGGCGCTGAAATGCTCGAATGTACGGGTCTCGCCCGGCAACAGCGTCAAATCGATATCAACCCGCACGCTCGGGGCATGCAGCCATGCCGGCAGCAGCCAGTCACCCCGATGTACCTGCTCGACCGCCAGCCGCTCCCCGCTGATGTTCAATGCCACCCGTTGCCCGGCTTCAGCCACCAGAGCCGCCTGGTTCTGCGCGTGCAGGCCGCGCACCCGCACCGGTTTGCCGGCCTTGCCCAGCAGCAAGGTATCGCCGGCACTGACCTGCCCGGCCAAGGCCGTGCCGGTGACCACCAGACCTGCGCCGGATACCGCGAACGCTCGGTCCACGGCTAGACGAAAACCACCGCGCGCGCTGCGCTGGCGTATCTTGGCCGCCGCGGCCAACAAGGCATCGCGCAGGGCCCCGACGCCCTCGCCGCTGACACTCGACAACACGAACTGCGCCGCCCCCGCATAGGGGCCTGGCGCCAGCAGTTCAGCGACCTGGGCCTGCACCTCGGCCAGCCGCGCCGGCTCCACCCGGTCGCACTTGCTGATCGCCACCAGCGCCTGGGGAATGCCCAGCAGCTCGATGATCGACAGGTGCTCACGCGTCTGCGGCATCACCCCATCGTCAGCGGCCACCACCAGCAACACCAGGTCGATACCATGGGCGCCAGCCAGCATGTTGTGGATAAAACGCTCATGCCCGGGCACATCGATAAAACCGGTCAGCGGCGCCCCCTCTGCCAGTGCCGCATAGCGGTAACCGAGGTCGATGGTCATGCCCCGGGCCCGCTCTTCCTGGCGCGTGTCCCCGGCCTGGCCGGTAAGGGCCTGGAGCAGCGTGGTCTTGCCATGGTCGATATGCCCGGCGGTACCGACAATCACTGCACCGGCCCTAATTGCAGCGCTGGTAGTTGCGCCAGCCACTGGGCCTCGTCGTCCAGCTGGCGCAGGTCGAGCCACAGGGCATCGTCATCGATGCGCCCCAGCACTGGCACCGGCAGCTCGCGCAAGGCGCGCTCCAGCACATGCAGGCTACGGCCACGCAACTTCTTCGACACCTGCGGGCGCAGGCACAGCGCCGCGCTGGGCAGGCGTGCCACCGGCTGGCTGCCGCTGCCGATCATGCCCAGGGCCGTTTCGACCGTGACGACCCACTGCGCGCCCAGGCACGTCGCCAAGGCCGGCGCCAGGCGCTCGGCCTGGGCGGCGATCTCGGCTTGCGGTCGGGTCAGCAGGCGCAAACTGGGCAAGCGCTCGGCCAGGCGGTCGGGGTTGCGGTAGAGCTGCAAGACCGCCTCCAACGCCGCCAGGGTGATCTTGTCCACCCGCAAGGCGCGCTTGAGCGGGTTCTTCTTGATCTTCGCGATCAGTTCCTTGCGCCCGACGATGATCCCCGCCTGGGGGCCGCCGAGCAGCTTGTCGCCGCTGAAGGTGACGATATCGGCGCCGTCGACCAGGGCCTGGCGCACCGTCGGCTCGGCCGGCAGGCCCCAGCGGGTGAGGTCGAGCAAGCTGCCGCTGCCCAGGTCCTCGAGCAGCGGCAGCTCATGCTGGTGGGCAATGCGCGCCAGCTCGGCGGTGGCCACCTGGGTGGTGAAACCCTGGATGCTGTAGTTGCTGCAATGCACACGCATCAGCAGGCCAGTGCGCGGGTTGATCGCGGCTTCGTAGTCGCGTGCGTGGGTGCGGTTGGTGGTGCCGATCTCGTGCAGCTTCACCCCGGCGCGGGCCATGATGTCGGGGATGCGGAAGGCGCCGCCGATCTCGATCAGCTCGCCGCGGGAAATCACCCCTTCCTTGCGCGCGCCCAGGCTGTTGAGCGCCAGCAGCACGGCGGCGGCGTTGTTGTTGACCACGGTGACGGCTTCGGCGCCGGTCAGCTCGCGGATCAGGCCTTCAATCAGGTCGTCGCGGTCGCCCCGCTTGCCGGTGGCCAGGTCGAACTCCAGGTTGAGCGGGTAGCGGGCGGCGGTCTGCATGGCCTCGACCGCTTCCTCGGGCAACAGCGCGCGACCGAGATTGGTGTGCAGTACCGTGCCGGTGAGGTTGAACACCCGGCGTACCTGGCTGCGCTGCTGAATAGCCAAGCGCTCGCCGGCGCGACCGAGCAGCACTTCGGCAGCCAACTCCACGGCACTCAGCTGGCCCAGGCGGGCCGGCTCGCGCAGGTCGTCGAGCAGTTGCCGCAGGGCGGCCAGCGTGGCGTCGCGGCCATGGCGTTCGAGCAAGGGCTGGCAGGCGGGGTGGCGCAGCAGGGTGTCGATGGACGGCAGGCGTGGGGTGTCGCTGGCGAGGCTGGAAGACATGCGGTACTACCTATGACTGATCCGTTGTCTGTTCTGGCCCTTTCGCCGGCTAGGCCGGCTCCTACAAGGCTAAGCGTCGCCGGTTGTAGGAGCCGGCCTAGCCGGCGAACGGGGGTAACTCGGTATTGCAGTGTAGCCCGCTAACCCCCTCCAGGTGCCAGCAGCAGGTTCGGCGCCAGGCGCTGGAAGCCCTCCTCGTCCAGCCGCATATCCAGCGCCAGGCTGGCCAGGTCGTCGGCCATCGGTTCGGCGGCGGCGTCGTTTTCCAGGTAGCTCTGCTTGAGGTAGGCCTGGCACCCTGGGCAACACTCGGCACGCAGTGGCGCCTTGCCCGGCGTGTGGCGATCATCCTCGAGGTTGCTGTAGCGCAAGTCCTTACTCGACTCGCAATACACGCACTTGACCCGCACCACATGCCATTCGCAACTGCACAACGAGCAGGCCAGGTAACGCAGGCCATTGTGCTTGCCGCGGTTGCGCACCACCCCGGCCATGGCCGGCGAGCCGCAGGCCGGGCATTGGGCCAGGCTACCGGCCGGCTTGAGCTCCGGCTCCGGCAGCGCCAGCAACCAACTGGACCAGGCCGCCTGCAACGCGGCACCAATCAACGGCACCAAGGCTGCGGGCACCGCGTCGTACTGGCCGCCAAGCAAGGCAATGCCCCAGCCCTTGCGCCGAGCCTCATCAGCCTCACGCAAACTGCGCACGGCATCGGCCAACGGCCCCTCGGGCTCGTTCCTGAAGCGCTCCAGCAGCGCCTGCAGCCAGACCAGCCAAGGCCCTTCGCGTACCAGGCTGTCCGCCGCCAAGGGCGGCAGGCCATGACTTATACACAGGCGCTGGCGTTCGTCGGCCACCGGCAAGGCGCCGGGTGGGTTATCCACAAGCTGCTGCTGAATGCGGCACAACCGCGCCACCAGCCGCAGGTAATCGCCGAGGGCGTTGCCCTCGGCCAGATACTCCAGGCGCACGGCGCGCAGTGCGAACAGGTTGGCGGGCGGCAGGTGCAGAAACGGCGGCATCACTGCCGACGCTTCGATCTGCCCGGGTTCGAGAATCGTGCTCAAACGGTCATCCTTCTTTTCCACCATGGTTGTGCGGCGACTTGTCGCCGGTCACGTCCCGGTACCAGAGTTCATGATGCTTGCGTGCCCAGGCGCGGCTGACCCAGCCATGCAGCATGGCGCCGATCGAGCCCTTGATCCAGATCCCGGCATAGATGTGCACGATGATGCTGAGGATCAGCACGAACGCCGCCAGCGCATGCAGCAACGCAGACAGACGAATGAGGTCGATGCCGAACCAATGGCTGAAATATACGCGCCAGATCACCACGCCACTGACCAGCAGCACCAGCATGCACGCCAGCAGGGTCCAGAACAGCAACTTCTGCCCGGCGTTGTACTTGCCGATCGGCGGCACGCCTTCTTCCTTGTTCAGCATCACCCGGTCAATCCGCCGTAGCCACAGGCGGTCATTGGCGCTGATGAAGTTGGCGCGCCAGAACCGCAGCACCAGGCCCAGGAAGAACACGAACATCGCCACGCCGATGAACGGGTGGAGAATCCGCGTCCAGGGCCCGCCGCCGAACAGGTGGCTGAGCCAGAACAGCGCCGGATGGAACAGCGCCAGCCCAGACAACCCGGCCAGCACGAACAGGATCGCCACCACCCAGTGATTGCTGCGCTCGTTGGCGTTGTAGCGCAGGATCGGTTTGTTGTCGCTCATGGCCGCTGCTCCCCTTCGCCGCCCGGGCGCTTCGGATCATAGACATGCACCGCCGGATCCACCTGGTGCACGCTGTTATCCACAGGCGCTGGATGCTCGTCCTCCTCGACCCGCTGCGGCCCCACCCGTACATAGTGGAAGAACCCGGCCACCACCGCCGCGCCCATGGCCAGCAGCGCCAGCGGCTTGGTGAAGCCCTTCCACAGCCCCACCAACGGGCTGATCACCGGTTGGTCCGGCAAGCCGGCGTAGATCCGTGGGGTGTCGGCGTGGTGCAGCACGTACATCACATGGGTGCCACCGACCCCGTCCGGGTCGTACAGCCCGGCGTTCTCGTACCCACGCGACTTGAGGTCGACGATGCGCTCGTCGGCATGCACCTTCATCTCGTCCTTGGTACCGAAGACGATCGCCCCGGTCGGGCAGGTCTTCACGCAGGCCGGCTCCAGGCCCACGGTCACGCGGTCGGAGCACAGGGTGCACTTGTACGCCTTGTGATCCTTCTGCGAGATGCGTGGAATATTGAACGGGCAGCCGGTGATGCAGTAGCCGCAGCCGATGCAGTGGTCCTGGTTGAAGTCGACGATGCCGTTGGCGTGCTTGATGATCGCCCCCGGGCTCGGGCAGGCCTTCAGGCAACCGGGCTCGGCGCAGTGCATGCAGCCGTCCTTGCGGATCAGCCACTCGAGGTTGCCGTCGTCGCGCTCGTGCTCGGTGAAGCGCATCAGGGTCCAGGTCTCGGCGGAGAGGTCCTGGGGGTTGTCGTAGGTGCCGTGGTTGTGGCCAACCTCGTCACGCAGTTCGTTCCACTCCGAGCACGCCACCTGGCAGGCCTTGCAGCCGATGCACTTGGTGGTGTCGATCAGCTTGGCGACTTCCTGCTGCTGGCGTACCGAGGGCGGCACGGTGGTGGTGGCCGAGCGGGCGATGATGTCTTGGCTGGCCATCAGAGTTTCTCCACTTTGACGAGGAACGACTTGGACTCCGGCGTCTGCGTGTTGCCATCGCCGAGGAACGGCACCAGGGTGTTGGTCAGGTAGCCGTGCCGCGTGGTGCCGGTGAAGCCCCAGTGCAACGGTATGCCGATCTGGTGCACGGTCTGGTTGTTGACCTGCAGCGGACGGATCCGCTTGGTCACCACCGCCACCGCGTCGATATGCCCGCGCTTGCTCGACACCCGCACCCGGTCACCGGCCTTGATGCCTTTCTCATTGGCCAGCACCTCGCCGATCTCGACGAACTGCTCGGGCTGGGCGATGGCGTTGAGCCGGCAATGCTTGCTCCAGAAGTGGAAGTGCTCGGTCAACCGGTAGGTGGTCGCCGCATACGGGAACTCGTCGTGCGTACCGAGGGTGTCCCACACCGAATCGAAGATCCGCCCGGCCGGGTTGCTGATGGCCTTCTTGTTCTGCGGGTGCAAAGGGTTGATGCCAATCGGCGTCTCGAACGGCTCGTAGTGCTCGGGGAACGGCCCCTCGGCCATCTTGTCGATGGCGAAGAAGCGCGCCACGCCCTCAGGGTTCATGATGAACGGGTTCATCCCTGCCTCGGGCGGCGAGTCGACCTTGAAATCGGGCACGTCGGTGCCGGTCCAGGCCTTGCCGTTCCACCACACCAGGCGCTTCTTCTCTGGGTCCCACGGCTTGCCTTGCGGGTCGCTGGAGGCGCGGTTGTAGAGAATGCGCCGGTTGGCCGGCCAGGCCCAGGCCCAGTTCTGCACCTGGTGCATGCCGTACGGGTCGCTGTTGTCGCGCCGGGCCATCTGGTTGCCCTGCTCGGTCCAACAGCCAGCGAAAATCCAGCAGCCCGACGCGGTGCTGCCGTCGTCCTTCATCTGGCCGAAGCCGGCGAGCTGTTGCCCGGCCTTGAGCGTGGCGCCGCTCGGGTCGGTGAGGTCGCTGACCGCCCAGCCGTTCATCTCCTTGGCCAGTTCCTCGGGCGAAGGCTCCTCTGGCACCTTGTACGGCCAGCTGATGTTGAGCATCGGCTCGGGATACGCTCCGCCCTCGGCCTGGTAACGCTTGCGCAGGCGCAGGAACAGCTCGCTCATGATGTGCACGTCGGTGCGGGTCTGGCCCGGACCGTCGGCGCCCTTCCAGTGCCACTGCAACCAGCGGCTGCTGTTGACCAGCGAGCCATCCTCCTCGGCGAAGCAGGTGGTGGGCAGGCGGATCACTTCGGTCTGGATATTGGCCGTGTCGACGTCGTTGAACGGGCCGGCGTTGCGCCAGAACTCGGAGGTCTCGGTGGCCAGCGGGTCCATGATCACCAGCCACTTGAGCTTGGCCAGCGCGGCGGTGACGCGGTTCTTGTCCGGCAACGCGGCGATCGGGTTGAAGCCCTGGCACATGTAGCCGTTGACCTTGCCCTGGCCCATCATCTCGAACATGCGCAGCACGTCGTAGGCCGGCACGTCGAGCTTGGGCAGCCAGTCGTAGCCCCAGTTGTTCTCGGCGGTGGCATTGGCGCCGTACCAGGCCTTCATCAGGCTGACGTGGAACTTGCCGTAGTTCTGCCAGTACGATAGCTGCCCGGGGCGCAGCGGCTTGGAGGCGCGCTTGTCGATATAGCTGGCGTAGTCCTGCTCGGCGTCGCCGGCCAGGGTGAGGTAGCCCGGCAGCGAGTTGGACAGCAGGCCCAGGTCGGTCAGGCCCTGGATGTTGGAGTGACCGCGCAGGGCGTTGACCCCGCCGCCCGGCATGCCGACGTTGCCCAGCAGCAACTGCACCATGGCCGCGCTGCGGATGATCTGCGCGCCGATGGAGTGCTGGGTCCAGCCCAGGGCATAGAGGATCGTCATGGTTTTGCCCGGTACCGAGCAGGTGGCGATCTCTTCCCAGACTTTCATCATCTGATCCTGCGGCATGCCGCAGGTCATGCTCGCCAGTTCCGGGGTATAGCGGCTGTAGTGCTGCTTCATCAACTGATAGACGCAGCGCGGATGCTGCAGGGTCGGGTCGACCTTGGCAAAACCGTCCTCGCCCAGCTCATAGCCCCAGCCAGACTTGTCGGCATACACACGCTTGGCCGCGTCGTAGCCGCTGAACAGCCCGTCCTCGAAGCCATAGCTCTCTTTGACGATGAACGACACATCGGTGTAGTTGCGCACGTACTCGTGCTGGATCTTGTCGTTGCTCAGCAGGTAGTTGATCAGCCCGCCCATGAAGGCGATGTCGCTGCCGGTGCGAATCGGCGCGTAGTAATCGGCCACCGAGGCGGTACGGGTGAACCGCGGGTCGACCACGATCAGCCGCGCCTTGTTGTGCGCCTTGGCTTCGGTCACCCACTTGAAGCCGCACGGGTGCGCTTCAGCGGCGTTGCCGCCCATCACCAGGACCAGGTTTGCGTTGGCGATATCGGACCAGTGATTGGTCATCGCGCCACGGCCATACGTCGGGGCAAGACTTGCCACCGTCGGGCCGTGTCAGACACGCGCCTGGTTGTCGAACCCCAGCATGCCTAGCGAACGGATCACCTTGTGCGTCAGGTAGCCCGCTTCGCTGGAAGCGGCGGACGCGGCAAGAAAGCCTGTGGTCAGCCAGCGGTTGACCGTCTGGCCCTGGGCGTTCTTCTCGATGAAGTTGGCATCGCGGTCCTGTTTCATCAGGTCGGCGATGCGGTCGAGGGCTTCGTCCCACTCGATGCGGGTCCACTCGTTGCTGCCCGGCTTGCGTACCTCGGGGTACATCAGGCGGTTGGGGCTGTGGATAAAGTCCAGCAGGCCAGCGCCTTTCGGGCACAGGGTGCCGCGGTTGACCGGATGGTCCGCGTCGCCTTCGATGTGGATGATGTTCTGCTTGACGTTCTTGCCCGCGTCACCCTGGCTGTACATGATCAGGCCGCAGCCGACCGAGCAGTAGGGGCAGGTGTTACGGGTTTCTTTGGTGTGCGCCAGCTTGAAGTGGCGCACCTGCTCGGCGAACGCAGGGGTCGGGGCCATGCCCAACGCCGCAAGGCTCGAGCCTCCAAGGCCGACGGCGGCGACCTTGAAGAATTGCCGACGGTTGAGGTCCATCGTGCACTCCTGATCAGGTTCGGGCGCGCGGGACGTGGCCGGCGCCTCAGGGACTTCACGGTGGCGGTATGCGGATACCGCCAATCGTTAAGACTAGCCAAGAATCATGGAAGTGCGATGACATGGGTCATGGTTTGGGTGAGGGTCGCCGCCGTGGACCACGGACCACACAGAGCCTTCCTACCTGTTCGGGCGTGTTGGACGGCATCGGCTCGCGGGCGCAGTCGCTAATTTGCTGCTGCAAACCCACAGGTCCCAGATTTCGCCAGCCGATGCCCTCCCCGCCACTGCCCTCCCGCCCTCTGTTTCGACCAGAAGCCATTCACGCAACGCGACAACAACACCTCGGCCACGTCCTTGTCGACCAACCCCTTAGCTACCGGTTGCTTGCGCTGTTGGCCGGGCTGCTGGTGATCCTGATCATCACGTTCGGCTACTTCGCCAGCTACACGCGAAAGGCCACGCTGCACGGCCTGTTGATGCCCGAGCAAGGGATGTTGCGCCTGAGCGCGCCAACAAGCGGGCGCCTCACCGAGGTTCTCGCAGTGGAGGGTCAACAAGTCGCCCAAGGCGACCTGCTGGCCGTGATCTCCGGGGAACGTCAATCAGGGCTAGGTGACACGCAGGCACTGATCGCCGAGCAGTTGCAAAAGCGCCTCGAGGTACTGGCGAGGCGCCAGGCCCAGGCCGACGAGCGCTTGGCGGGGCAACGACGGATGCTCGACAGTCGCCTCACCACCATCAACAGCGAGCTTCGCCAGTTCAGCGAAGAGCATCGCCTACTGAAACGACGGGGGCAACTGGCCCAGGCGCACCTGGACCGTCAGCAGCAGCTGGCGGCCGCCGGCTTTATCGCCACCGCCCAGTTGCAGACTGCCGAGGGCGAGCTACTGGCCCTCCAAGGCCAGCGCCAGGCCAGCCAACGTGCCCGTGCCAGCCTGGAGCGCGAACGCACGGGGCTGCAGGCTCAACAGCAGGAAGCAGGCCTGCACCACCGCGACGAGACGAGCGACGTGGAGGGCGCCATTGCCCAGATCAGGCAAGAGCAGGCAGAAAACCAGGCCCGCAGCGAAACGAGGATGGTCGCCCCCCATGCCGGGACCGTGACCGGCTTGAACGTGCAAGTTGGACAGCAAGTCAACGCGGGGGCAGTGCTCGCTAGCCTGCTGCCCCAAGGGGTGAACCTGAGCGCTCATTTGTACGCGGCATCCCGCCAGGCCGGGTTTATCGAACCTGGGCAGCCGGTGCTGATGCGCTACGCCGCGTATCCCTACCAGAAATTCGGCATGGCCCGAGGTCGTGTGCTGAGTATCACCAAAAGCCCTTACGCCGCCCAGGAACTACCAGCGCATATTGCCCCATCGCTGCAAGGTCAGGGCGGGCCAATTGAACTGTTCTATGGCGTCACGGTGGCGCTCGATTCGAGCAACATCAAAGTCTATGGGCATGACCAACCATTACAAGCAGGCATGTTGCTGGAGGCGGATGTCGTCCAGGACCGACGCCGACTGTATGAATGGGCGCTGGAGCCATTGTATTCAATAACCGGACGGTTGCGGAATTGAACATTGCCGGTGAGGGCAATGCATAACCTATTGCGAGGGAACGATGAACTTGACGCCACGCGAATCGGACGTACTGCGACTGCTGTTGCTCGGCAAGAGCAACAAGCAGATCGCGCTTGATTTACAGATCAGCGATTACACGGTACGCGACCATGTGTCAGCACTGCTGCGCAAACACGGTACGCGCTCGCGCTCGCTGTTGATGGCTGCGCAACTATTCGGCCACCACGACATCTGTCGGATATGAAGGCGTATCAAACGAGTGCAGCATTACAACTCAACTCGTCCTGAAAATCAAACTTAAAGATCCAGCGCCCCGAAAGGTTAATTCGTTTATCTACCTAATTGGTTTCGCCCAACAATTCCAGGGGCATGTAGATTAGCGAATTATCCGATCGGGACACTATGTTCAAATCAGATTTACACCAAACGACTCAACCAAAGTTAAACGACTACCTGCTACCCCATATTTCAGGAGACACGCCATGAAGGATTTACTAATCGAAGAACTCGAGCTGATCGCAGGCGGGTACGGTGTCCCCGGAGCTGTTGTCAATGCAGCCATCGCCGGGGCCGGCTACATCGGGTACCAAAGCATGACAGGTGAAGGCTCAATGAATGGTTTCGCAACGACTGTAGCGGCAGGTGCCATCAGCGGCTTCATAGCAGGCCCTGCGAGTGCGCCAGCCGTTGCTGCCGGAGCTATCGCAGGCACACAGGTCAGTTTTTACAGCGGTATGGCAGGCGGGATGATGAGTAACTGGATGAATGCCGCCGGGACTAACTACAACCGATAGCAGTAAAAATCACATTCCCAATGCTCACCATCAGCCATGGATAATTAAAATATGGATGCGTTAAGCGCATTAAAATTTTCACTCACGATAGGCGCAAGCCTGACAATCCTGCTCGCAACAAAGTACATGTTTTTTTGCTTCAACAGAGACATATCAGACCCATTATATCTTCCATTCGCCATCACCTTATCCACATTAACAGCGCTCCACATCGCCGATAAATTTTCACCCGCACTGGCCATCGCTTTAGGCGTAGTCGAATGATAGACATGGAGCCCCTTGAAGCAATCAGACTCAGTCTTACAGTAGGCGCAGCACTGATAAGCTGCATCCTAATAAAGATACTTCTTCTGATATTTAAACCAAGAATCCCAGAGCCTCTAGAACTTTCGTTGCTCACCGGGGCGCCTGCCATAATTGCTGCCCACATCACAAACACTTACTCACAAGCCCTAGACTCCTTACTCGGACTGACAAACTAACGAAAGAAACTTTAAATAACTTTCATCTCACTAAAAACAGAAATACATTCCCTCCCAGGCAATCCGACCAATCGAATAATTGGCGAACTTGCTGGAGTCCATGCCAATACCACAGCTTTCATACGACTCGGAGAAATTAGTTTTACTGGGGAATGATGGATGGAGTGATAAACCTTGGGCTGGATGCTGCCGAAACAAACTACAACCGCTTAGTGACACCCAACATCAGTTGCTCAATCATCTATGCCTGAAAAACTAGACCACACACCACCCACACATAGTTAACTCTCCAAACACCGGCCTCAAGATACCTTTTCATACCGACAACCATGATTATTGACTTCAAAATCACCAAGCACGATTTCACTAGCCTGCATCAAGGTAAATCGCCTCTCTTAATCAGTAACGCCATTCGCACACCGCTATCTTTTTCCTGGCCCGACGCCAATGAGATCATCGAGCGAGCGTCTATTGATACAGACGACTTCAAGATCCTCCACAACGGCCTGGTCCCCAAGCAGGAGTACATCGAAACCTTCTATGACGTCGGCATGGTCAGGCACCGCCTGATCAAGTCGGCGGTCTATGAGCGTCTCAAGAATGGCGCGACCCTGATCGCCAACAAGCTCGTCAACGAACCCAAGATCCACGCCCTGGCCCGCCAGGTGGCGCACTTCACGGGCCGGCAAACCGTCAGCAGCGTGTATGCCGCCTTCGGCCGCCAGGCATCCTTCCAGACCCACTGGGACACCCGGGACATATTCGCCATCCAGCTGATCGGTCGCAAACGCTGGCTCATCTACCCGCCAAGTTTCGCCGAGCCATTGTTCATGCAGCAGAGCAAAGACCTGGAGCATGACTATCCCTGCCCAACCGTGCCCTGCATGGATCTTGTCCTCGAGCCAGGCGACATCCTTTACCTGCCGCGAGGCTGGTGGCACAACCCGCTGCCCTTCGAGGAAGAAACCTTCCATCTTTCCGTCGGCACCTTTCCAGCCAACACCCTGGATTACCTGCACTGGACAACGCAAAAGCTCCCGGAGCTACTGGCTGCGCGCCAGTCGATGAGCAGCTTCGAGCACGATCACGACAACTTATCGACACTCGCCGCCCATCTGACCGAACGCCTCACCGATCCTGATCACTACCAACAGTTCATGGAGGCTTTTGACGCGACTCAACGTATCGATACGCCGCTGGCCATAGATCTCTTCGGCAGCCCCGTCATGGCACCTTTACCAGATGATGCCCAGTTACGACTTGCCGCCAACCGCACCGCGTCGATCGCTCAGGGCCACCTGATCGCCAATGGTTCTCGAATCACCCTGGATGAATCGGCGTTGCGCGTGGTGCGCTGCATCGATGACCAGCCGGGAGTCCGTCTGGACCAACTGATCGCGGTCCTCGCCGACATGCCCACCAGCAAACTTCGAACCTTGATTCACGACCTGTGCCGCCAAGACATCCTGGAGTTGAGCCGCCCATGAACAGCATGCCGCCATCTACAGTCAGAATTTTCAGACCATGCGCGTGACCCTGCAGGCCGAAAGCCAGGAATGCGGCCTGGCCTGTCTGGTGATGATCGCCGCCACCCACGGCCTGCATCTGGACCTGGCGACCCTGCGCCGGCGCTTTGCCGTTTCAAGCAAGGGCACCAGCCTGGCGCAGCTGATCCGCCATGCTCAGCACCTGGCGTTTACCTGCCGGCCACTGCGCCTTGAGCTGGAGGAAATCCGCCAGCTGCGTACCCCCTGCATCCTGCACTGGAACCTGAACCATTTCGTGGTGCTGGAGGCGTTCAAGGCCGGCCGCCTGGTGATTCTCGATCCCGCCCGGGGCCGCCAGATGATCACGTTGGAAGAAGCCTCTCGGCACTTTACCGGGGTGGCCCTGGAGCTTTCGCCCAACGCCGAATTCGTGCCCGCCCAGCGCAAGCCGCGCCTGCGGCTGAGGGCGTTGACCGGTCGGGTACGGGGACTCAAGCGTGCGCTGGGCAACATCCTGGTGCTGGCCCTGGCGCTGGAAGTGGTGGCCCTGCTCGCGCCCCAAGTCACACAGTGGGTGGTCGACGGCGCCCTGGTTTCCGCCGACCGCCACTTGTTGCTGCTGGCCGTGATGGGGGGCTGCCTGTTACTGCTGGTCGACTTCGCCCTGCGCATGGCCCGAGGCTGGATGAACCTGCGCCTCAACCAGCAACTGGCACTGCAATGGTCAGGCAACCTCTTCAGCCACTTGTTGCGCCTGCCCTGGCCGTTCTTCGAAAAGCGCCAGCTGGGGGACATCACCGCGCGTTTCCAGTCGCTGGCGGCCATTCGCACGGTCTTCACCAATGGTGCCGTCACCGTGGTGCTGGATGCCCTGGTCACCTTCATCACCTTGGGCATGATGCTGCTGTACAGCACCACGCTGACCGGCATCGTCGGGGTGGCGGTGCTGCTGTACGCGGCCCTGCGCCTGGCGTTCTACCACCCCTTGCGCAATGCCTCGGAAGAACGAATCGTGCTGGCCGCCCGTGAGAATTCGTACTTCCTCGAAACTATCCGCACAGTCATGCCACTGAAGCTGTTCAACATGACTTCGGCGCGCCTGGCCACCTGGCAGAACCTGCTGGCCGATGTACAGAATCGCGACGTCGCCACCCAGAAGATGCTGTTGGCATTCGCCAGCCTCAATACTCTGATCTTCGGCATCGAAGGCATGTTGTTGCTGTATATCGGCGGCCTGGCGGTGCTGGAGGGTGGCCTGTCGCTGGGCATGTTGCTCGCATTCCTGGCCTACAAGAGCCAGTTCACCGGGCGCGCCAGCAAGCTGATCGACCTGGGAGTCGAGATCAGGATGCTGTCGTTGCATGCCGAACGCCTGGCGGATATCGCTCTGGAACCCGCCGAAGCATGGGCGCAGTTGGAAACCGACGTGCAGCGCATCGAGCCCTGCCTGGAGTTCCGGGATGTTTCCTTCCGCTATGCCGAGGGGGAGCCGTGGATCCTGCGCAACCTGTCCCTGACCATTGCTGCCGGCGACTCGCTGGCGATCGTCGGCGCATCGGGCTGCGGCAAGTCCACGCTGTTCAAACTGATGCTCGGCCTGCTGCAACCCACCGAAGGCGAAATACGGATCGGCGACATCCCTGTGCGCCAACTGGGAGTCGAGGGGCTACGCGGCCTGGTGGGCGCGGTGATGCAGGATGACCATCTGCTGGCCGGCTCCCTCGCCGAAAACATCGCCTGCTTCGACCCTCACGCCGATCAGGGCGGGATCGAAACGGCGGCGCGGCATGCCCATATCCACGACACGATCAGCCAGATGCCCATGGGCTACCAGACCCTGGTGGCGGAGATGGGCAGCGGCCTGTCCGGCGGCCAGCGACAACGCTTGCTACTGGCTAGGGCGCTGTACAAGCAACCGAAGATACTGGCCCTGGACGAAGCCACCAGCCACTTGGACCTGCACAGTGAGCAATGCGTGGCAAAAGCCATGCAACGCATGCACATGACCCGCGTCAGCATTGCCCATCGCCAGGAAACCATTGCCCTGGCCAGCCGCGTGGTGCGCCTTGAGAAAGGGGCGATCGTCGAGAACTGGCGGCGCGTAGCCCTGCCGGAGCCTGCCTGATGCTCTTTGCCGCATGCCTGCTCGCCTTGACCCTGTGGGGCCTGGCGCCACCCAGCCATGCCGACGACCTGCTCAGCATTTACCAGGACGCCCTGCGCTACGACCAGCAATGGTCGGCGGCCCAGGCCGAGCACCAGGCAGGGCTGGAAGCCGAGGTACAAGCCCGCGCCAGCCTGCTGCCCGAACTCTCTCTGCAGGCGCAGAACGCCTGGAACCGCACCCAGTACCAGCTCGACAACGATGCGATGACTCATCGCCGCCAGAGCCGGACCTACAGCATCCAACTGGTGCAACCCCTGTTCCGCTGGCAGAACTGGGTCCAGTACCAGCAGGGCAGCCAACAAACCGCCCTGGCCATCAGCCGCTATCACGAAGCGCGCCAGGCGCTGTTGCTGCGCGTGGCCGAAGCCTACTTCGCGATCCTGAGCGCGGAGGCAAGCGTGGATGCCCTGCGTCAGCAGCACGCCGCCGGTACCCAGCAACTGGCCAGCGCCCGCAAGCATTTCGAGTTGGGCAACGTCAGCATTGCCGACGTGCACGAGGCACAGGCCAGCGCCGACGCAGCCCTGGCTGCATCGATCAAGGCCGCCAGCCAGGTCGAATTGGCCCGCCACGTGCTGGCACGGATCATCGGCCGAACCCCTGGTCCCCTCCGGGGCCTGCGCGAGGGCGTAAGCCTGGCCCCACCGCACCCCGCCGATATCGGCGCCTGGTTGGCTGCGGCGCAGCAGGACGCCTACGAGGTCCAGACGCAGGCCTTGCGCCTGGCCATCGCCCAGAACGAAGTGCGCAGCCGCAAAGCCGAGCGCCTGCCTACGCTCGACCTGGTGGCAAGCCAAGGGGTACAGCAGCAGCCGAACACCGGCGCAGCGCGCAGCGACCTTACAAGTGTCAGCCTGCGCCTGAGCCTGCCGCTGTACGCGGGTGGCCGCCCCAGCTCGGCGGTGCGCCAGGCCCAGGCATTGAGTGCCCAGGGCGAGGCCCAGTACGAGGAAGCCAAGCGCACCGCGCAGTTGCAAGTACGCGAGGCCTGGCTGGGCGTACTCGATGGCAGGGCCGAGGTACAAGCGCTGGAGGCGGCGAGCATCTCAGCCAGGTCGGCGTTGGAGGCCAACCGGTTGGGGTACCGGGTGGGGGTGCGCGTGAGCATCGACGTGCTGGAGGCCCAGGGGCGTTTTACCGATATCGTGCGACAGCTGTCCCGAGCTCGTTACGAAACCCTGCTGGCCCAGCTGCGCTTGAAGGCAGCCGTGGGCGGCCTGATGGAAAGCGACCTGCATGAGGTCAACCGGCTGCTCGCACCACACTGGCCAGCACCTGGCGCTTGAAACAAAAAGCCCCTGAAACTCGCGTTTCAGGGGCTCCTCGCTTCAGGCAGACTTGCGACTCAGAACGGAATATCGTCGTCGAAGCTGTCGAAGTCAGCGGCTGGCTGCGGAGCCGGCTGCTGTGGCGCCGGGCGCTGCGGCGCCTGCTGCGGGCGTGGTGCCTGCTGACGCGGGGCCTGGTTGTACTGTTGCTGCTGGCCACCACCTTGGTTGTAGTTGCCGCCACCCTGGTTGTACGGGTCACCACCCTGCTGCTGGCCCTGCGGGCGACCGCCGAGCAGCTGCATGGTGCCGTTGATGTCGACGATGATCTCGGTGGTGTAGCGCTTGATGCCGTCCTTTTCCCACTCGCGGGTCTGCAGCTTGCCCTCGATGTAGCACTGCGAACCCTTGCGCAGGTATTCGCCGGCGATTTCGGCGACCTTGCCGAACAGCGAGACACGGTGCCACTCGGTGCGTTCGACCTTCTGGCCCGACTGCTTGTCGGTCCACTGCTCGCTGGTGGCCAGGCTCAGGTTGGTCACGGCGTTACCGTTGGGCAGGTAGCGGACTTCGGGATCCTGACCGCAGGTGCCGACCAGAATGACTTTGTTAACCCCACGGGCCATAACGTTCTCCTAGGCTTCGCACGCCGAAGCGGCTGGGTTCACCAGACGCTCTAGGGTCGCGCGGTCCAAAATTTTCGTATCCAGTTTGATATAGATGGCGGCTTCTTCTGCCACCACCACGGCGTCGGTCACACCCGGCACGGCCAGCAAGCGCTCGGTCAGCCCGGCTTCCCGGACCGCTTCTGGCGTCAATGGCATGCGCAGGCTGGTCACGTAGGGTGGTTCGTTCATGCGCAACGCAGTGAGCAACCACAGGACGCACAACACCGCACACCCCAGGAACACCATGCTCAAGCCACCGTGCTGGAACAACCAGCCACCGAGGATGCCTCCCAGCGCGGCGCCGAGGAACTGGCTGGTGGAATACACCCCCATTGCCGTCCCCTTGCCGCCGGCAGGCGATACCTTGCTGACCAGCGAAGGCAAGGATGCCTCCAGCAGGTTGAATGCGGTAAAGAATACCACGGTGCCGATCACCAGTCCCTGCAAGTTGTCAGCCCACTGCCAGAAGAACACCTCCACCAGCAGCAGAACACTGACCGCGCCGAGCAACACGCGTTTCATCTTGCGCTTCTTTTCCCCGTAGATGATGAAGGGGATCATTGCAAAAAATGAAACCAGCAGCGCGGTCAGGTACACCCACCAGTGCTGCTCCTTGGGCAGCCCGCCACGCTCGACGAAGGCCAGGGGCAGCGCGACGAAGCTGGCCATCAGGATGGCGTGCAGCACGAAAATGCTGATGTCCAGGCGCAGAAGGTCCGGATTGCGCAGGGTCGGGCCGAGGGCCTGACGGGCGACACCGGACTCGCGATGGCTCAGCACACTGTGCGAGCTGGGCACGACGAAGGCGATCAAACCAATGCCGACCAGGGCAAGTCCTGCGGTGGCCAGGAACAATCCTGACAAGCCAAAGGCGCGGGTCAGCAGTGGCCCGACCACCATTGCCACGGCAAACGACAGGCCGATGCTCATGCCGATCATGGCCATGGCCTTGGTCCGGTGCTGTTCACGAGTAAGGTCGGACAGCAAGGCCATGACGGCCGCGGAAATCGCCCCGGCGCCCTGCAGGATACGCCCGGCGATCACGCCCCAGATCGAATCGGCCTGGGCCGCCAGCACGCTGCCCAGGGCGAAGATGATCAATCCCACGTAGATCACCGGACGGCGGCCGATACGGTCGGAAATCACCCCGAACGGGATCTGCAACACCGCCTGGGTCAGGCCATAGGCACCGATCGCCAGACCGATTAGCGCGGGGGTGGCACCGGCCAGGTCCATGCCGTAGGTGGCCAGCACCGGCAGCACCATGAACATGCCCAGCATACGAAAGGCAAAGACCAGGGCCAGGCCGCTCGCGGCGCGGGTTTCGCTGCCGCTCATGCGCTCGTTGTGGGTGTCGTGCATGGATTAACCTCGTGTGAACCGGCGGCGATTCTATCAGTCCGACGCCTTGACGGCATATACGCGACGCTTTGCCGCGTAATGGCAGCGCGCCGTATACTCCTTTGTTTATGCCCGCCGAGCGAGGCCGTAGTGGACAAGATCCTGATCCGTGGGGCGCGTACCCACAACCTGAAGAACATCGACCTGACCCTGCCCCGGGACAAACTGATCGTGATCACCGGCTTGTCCGGGTCCGGCAAGTCCTCGCTGGCCTTCGACACGTTGTACGCCGAGGGCCAGCGCCGCTACGTCGAGTCGCTGTCGGCCTATGCCCGGCAGTTCCTGTCGATGATGGAAAAGCCCGACGTCGACACCATCGAAGGCTTGTCGCCGGCGATCTCCATCGAGCAGAAGTCGACCTCGCACAACCCGCGCTCGACCGTGGGCACCATCACCGAGATCTACGACTACCTGCGCCTGCTCTATGCCCGGGTCGGCACGCCGCGCTGCCCGGACCACGATATTCCACTGGAAGCGCAAACGATCAGCCAGATGGTCGACCTGGTGCTGGAAAAACCCGAGGGCAGCAAGCTGATGCTGCTGGCGCCGGTGATTCGCGAGCGCAAGGGCGAGCACCTGGCGGTGTTCGATGAACTGCGTGCCCAGGGCTTTGTGCGGGCCCGGGTCAACGGCAAGCTCTACGAACTGGACGAGTTGCCCAAGCTGGATAAGCAGAAAAAGCACAGCATCGACGTGGTGGTGGACCGCTTCAAGGTCCGCGCCGACTTGCAGCAGCGCCTGGCCGAATCGTTCGAGACCGCGCTCAAGCTGGCCGACGGCATCGCCCTGGTGGCACCGATGGACGATGAGCCCGCAGAGGAGATGATCTTCTCCGCGCGCTTCGCCTGCCCGGTCTGCGGCCACGCCATCAGCGAACTGGAACCCAAGCTGTTCTCCTTCAACAATCCGGCCGGCGCCTGCCCGACCTGCGATGGCCTGGGCGTGAAGCAGTTCTTCGACACCAAGCGCCTGGTGAATACCGAACTGACCCTGGCCGAGGGCGCAATCCGCGGCTGGGACCGGCGCAACGTCTATTACTTCCAGATGCTCGGCTCATTGGCCGCGCACTATGGCTTCAGCCTCGAAGAACCGTTCGGCCAGCTCTCGGCCGATCACCAGAAAGTCATCCTGTATGGCAGCGGCAAGCAGAGCGTCGACTTCAAGTACCTCAACGACCGCGGCGATATTGTCAAGCGCTCGCACCCGTTCGAAGGCATCGTGCCGAACCTGGAGCGCCGTTACCGCGAGACCGAGTCGGCCACCGTGCGCGAAGAGCTGGCCAAGTTCCTCGGCACCCAGCCCTGCCCGGACTGCCGCGGCACCCGTCTGCGCCGTGAAGCGCGCCACGTATGGGTGGGTGAGAAGACCCTGCCGGCGGTGACCAACCTGCCGATCGGCGAAGCCAGCAACTACTTCGGCGCACTGACCCTGACCGGGCGGCGCGGCGAGATCGCGGCGAAGATCCTCAAGGAAATCTGCGAACGCCTGCAGTTCCTGGTCAACGTCGGCCTCGACTACCTGACCCTGGACCGCAGTGCCGATACCCTGTCTGGCGGTGAAGCCCAGCGGATCCGCCTGGCCAGCCAGATCGGTGCTGGCCTGGTGGGGGTGATGTACATCCTCGACGAGCCGTCCATCGGCCTTCATCAACGGGACAACGACCGCCTGCTGGCCACCCTCAACCACCTGCGTGACCTGGGGAACACGGTGATCGTGGTGGAGCACGACGAAGACGCCATTCGCCTGGCCGACTACGTGGTCGACATTGGCCCAGGCGCTGGGGTGCACGGCGGCCAGATCGTCGCCGAGGGCTCGCCGCAGCAGGTCATGGATCACCCAGACTCGCTGACCGGCAAGTACCTGTCCGGGCGCAAGAAGATCGTCGTGCCGGCCAAGCGCACCCCGCGCAACAAAAAGCTGCAACTCAAGCTCAAGGGCGCGCGCGGCAACAACCTGCAGAACGTCGACCTGGAGATCCCGATCGGCCTGCTGACCTGCGTGACCGGGGTTTCTGGCTCGGGCAAGTCGACCCTGATCAACAACACCCTGTTCCCGCTGGCTGCCACCGCCCTGAATGGCGCAAGCAGCCTGGAGGCCGCGCCGCACAGCAGCATGGATGGCCTGCAGCACCTGGACAAAGTGGTGGATATCGACCAGAGCCCAATCGGCCGCACCCCACGCTCGAACCCGGCGACCTACACAGGCATCTTCACACCGATCCGCGAGCTGTTCTCCGGCGTCCCGGAGTCACGCTCCCGCGGCTACGGCCCGGGGCGGTTCTCGTTCAACGTCAAGGGCGGCCGCTGCGAAGCCTGCCAGGGCGATGGCTTGATCAAGGTGGAGATGCACTTCCTGCCGGACATCTACGTGCCGTGCGATGTGTGCAAGAGCAAGCGCTATAACCGCGAAACCCTGGAGATCAAGTACAAGGGCAAGAACATCCACGAGGTGCTGGAAATGACCATCGAGGATGCCCGCGAGTTCTTCGATGCGGTGCCGGCGCTGGCGCGCAAGCTGCAAACCTTGATGGACGTCGGTTTGTCGTACATCAAGCTGGGGCAGTCGGCGACCACCTTGTCGGGAGGCGAGGCGCAGCGCGTGAAGTTGTCCCGCGAGCTGTCCAAGCGCGATACCGGCAAGACCCTGTATATCCTCGACGAGCCCACCACCGGCCTGCACTTCGCCGATATCCAGCAGTTGCTGGACGTATTGCACCGCCTGCGCGACCACGGCAACACCGTGGTGGTGATCGAACATAACCTGGATGTGGTGAAGACCGCCGATTGGCTGGTCGACCTGGGGCCGGAGGGTGGCTCCAAGGGTGGGCAGATCATTGCCTGTGGTACGCCGGAAGAGCTGGCCGAGACGAAGCAGTCCTACACCGGGCATTACTTGAAACCGCTGCTGGAGCGGGATCGGGCATAAGACACTGGGGGCGCTTTGCGCCCCATTCACGGCACAAGGCCGCTCCTACAGGACCGCGCAAACCGTCAGATCGGCGCTGTCCTGTAGGAGCGGCCTTGTGCCGCGAATGGGCTGCAAAGCAGCCCCCAGGCTTTTACATCTGCGACTGCAGGTAATTCTCCAGGCCGATGGCCTTGATCAACCCCTGCTGCTTCTCCAGCCAGTAGGTGTGATCTTCCTCGGTGTCAGCCAGCTGCGCGCGCAGGATGTCGCGGCTGATGTAGTCCTTGTGCAGTTCGCACAGCTCGATGCCTTTGCACAGCGCGGCGCGCACCTTGTACTCGAGCTTTAGGTCGGCCTCGATCATTTCAGGGACCGTGGTGCCGACTTCGAGGTCGTCGGCACGCATGTCGGGGGTGCCTTCGAGCATGAGGATACGGCGCATCAGGGCATCGGCGTGCTGCGTCTCTTCTTCCATCTCGTGGTTGATACGCTCGTAGAGCTTGCCCAAGCCCCAGTCTTCGTACATGCGCGAGTGGATGAAATACTGGTCGCGTGCTGCCAGTTCGCCCTTCAGCAACGTGACGAGGTAGTTGATTACGTCCGGGTGACCTTGCATCGCCCTGCTTCTCCCTGTGAATGCGTCAATGACCACTAGTGTGAACCAGCTTTTGCCCGCGGTCACTGAAAAATGCGCAATCAGATGCAAAAAATCGGTTAAACAGTAGTGATTTTCATTGAAAAACCGCCCAAATGAGGGCGGTTCTTCTTATCACTTCGACTTAGGCGAGATTCACGCCCAGGGCCTTGGCGATGCCTTCCCCGTAGGCCGGATCAGCCTTGAAGAAGTGCTGCAGCTGGCGCCGCACCACATCCTCGCTGACCCCGACCAGGGTGCCGGCAATGTTGCTGATCAGCAGCGCCTTCTGCTCGGCGCTCATCAGGCGGAACAGCGCGCCGGCGTGGCTGTAGTAATCCGTGTCCTCACGGTGATCGTAGCGAACCGCCGCCCCACTGAGTGCCAGCGCTGGCTCGCCATGGCGGGGCGATTGCTTCGGCGCGTCGGCATAGCTGTTGGGCTCGTAGTTCGGCGCGCTGCCGTAGCCGCCCATAGCCATCGAACCGTCACGCTGGTAGCTGTTGACCGGGCTGCGCGAAGCATTGACCGGCAACTGCTGGTGGTTGGTGCCCACCCGGTAGCGGTGCGCATCGGCGTAGGCGAACACCCGACCTTGCAGCATGCGATCCGGCGACAGGCCAACACCCGGGACCATGTTGCTCGGGCCGAAGGTGGCCTGCTCGACCTCGGCAAAGTAGTTGAGCGGGTTGCGGTTGAGCTCCAGCACACCCACTTCGATCAGCGGGTATTCCTTCTGCGACCAGGTCTTGGTCACGTCGAAGGGGTTCTCTGCCCGCGCGGCCGCCTCGTCTTCGCTCATCACCTGAATGCACACCGTCCAACGTGGGAAGTCGCCACGCTCGATGGCCTCGAACAGGTCGCGCTGGGCGTAGTCCGGGTCGGTGCCGGCCAGGCGTGCGGCATCGGCCGGCGCCAGGTTCTTGATGCCCTGCTGGGTCTTGAAGTGCCACTTGACCCAAGTGCGCTCCCCCTTGGCGTTGATCAGGCTGTAAGTGTGGCTGCCGAAACCGTGCATGTGGCGGTAGCCATCCGGGATACCGCGGTCGGAGAACAGGATGGTGACCTGGTGCAGCGCTTCCGGCGAGTGCGACCAGAAGTCCCACATCATCTGAGCGTTCTTCAGGTTGCTCTGCGGGTGGCGCTTTTGGGTGTGAATGAAGTCAGGGAACTTCAGCGGGTCGCGGATGAAGAACACCGGGGTGTTGTTGCCGACGATGTCCCAGTTGCCTTCCTCGGTGTAGAACTTCACCGCGAAGCCACGTGGGTCACGCTCGGTATCGGCGGAGCCGCGCTCACCACCGACCGTGGAGAAACGCAGGAAGGTTTCGGTGCGCTTGCCAATGGCATCGAACAACTTGGCGCTGGTGTAGCCGCTGATATCACGGGTGACGGTGAAGGTACCGTAGGCGCCCGAGCCCTTGGCGTGGACGCGACGCTCAGGGATGTTCTCGCGGTTGAAGTGGGCCAGCTTCTCGATCAGGTGGAAGTCGTCGAGCAGCAGCGGGCCGCGCGGGCCGGCGGAACGGGAATTCTGGTTGTCAGCAACGGGGGCACCGCTGGCGGTGGTGAGAATCTTGCTCATGGGCTCTCCTTATCGGGTCTCGAACTGCCGGCTAATCGGCTTGGAGAGAGTATTGACCAGCATTATTACAAGAACAAATTCATTAAGTGACTTACATCAATAGAAAATAACAATTCATCAGGCGACAAAAAACCGGGCCTAGGCCCGGTTTCTTGTAGCAGACAGAACGTCTTACTCGGCAGCTTCTACAACACCACCGACCGGACGATCAACCAGCTCGACGTACGCCATAGGCGCGTTGTCGCCAGCGCGGAAACCGCACTTCAGGATGCGCAGGTAGCCGCCCTGACGGGTGGCGTAACGCTTGCCCAGGTCGTTGAACAGTTTGCCAACGGCGGACTTCGAACGGGTACGGTCGAAGGCCAGACGACGGTTGGCGACGCTGTCTTCCTTGGCCAGGGTGATCAGCGGCTCGGCAACGCGGCGCAGTTCCTTGGCTTTCGGCAGGGTGGTTTTGATCAGCTCGTGCTCGATCAGCGACACTGCCATGTTCTGGAACATAGCCTTGCGGTGAGAGCTGGTACGGCTCAGGTGACGTCCACTTTTACGATGACGCATGATTCATTCCTTACCAAACACTACGTTCGGTGATTACGACGATCAGGCAGTCGCCTTGTCGTCTTTCTTAAGACTTGCAGGCGGCCAGTTGTCGAGGCGCATGCCGAGAGACAGACCACGGGAGGCCAGGACGTCCTTGATTTCAGTCAGGGACTTCTTGCCCAGGTTAGGAGTCTTCAACAGCTCTACTTCGGTACGCTGAATCAGGTCGCCGATGTAGTAGATGTTCTCCGCCTTGAGGCAGTTGGCCGAACGTACAGTCAGTTCCAGGTCGTCAACCGGACGCAGCAGGATCGGATCGATCTCGTCTTCCTGCTCGACCACCACCGGCTCGCTGTCACCTTTGAGGTCGACGAACGCGGCCAACTGCTGTTGCAGGATGGTCGCGGCGCGGCGGATAGCCTCTTCAGGGTCCAGGGTGCCGTTGGTTTCCAGATCGATGACCAGCTTGTCCAGGTTGGTACGCTGTTCAACACGGGCGTTCTCGACCACGTAGGCGATACGACGCACCGGGCTGAACGAAGCGTCCAGCTGGAGACGGCCAATGCTGCGGCTTTCGTCTTCGTCGGTCTGACGGGAGTCGGCCGGCTCGTAACCGCGACCACGAGCTACGGTGAGCTTCATGTTCAGGGCGCCGTTGGACGCCAGGTTCGCGATTACGTGATCGGGGTTGACGATCTCGACATCGTGATCCAGCTGAATATCGGCAGCGGTAACCACCCCCGAACCCTTTTTCGACAAGGTCAGCGTAACTTCGTCACGACCGTGCAGTTTGATAGCCAGGCCTTTCAGGTTCAACAGGATTTCAATGACGTCTTCCTGTACACCTTCGATCGCGGAGTACTCATGGAGTACGCCATCGATCTCGGCCTCGACTACTGCACAGCCAGGCATGGAGGACAACAGGATGCGGCGCAGCGCGTTGCCCAGGGTATGGCCGAAGCCACGCTCGAGAGGCTCGAGCGTGATCTTGGCGCGGGTTGGACTGACAACCTGCACGTCGATGTGACGGGGTGTCAGAAACTCATTTACCGAAATCTGCATGGATGCACCTATTTTCTAGCCCTTACTTGGAGTAGAGCTCGACAATCAGGTTTTCGTTGATGTCGGCGGACAGGTCGCTGCGAGCAGGAACGTTCTTGAAAACGCCCGACTTTTTGGCAGCATCCACGTCAACCCACTCAACGCGGCCACGCTGGGCGCACAGTTCAAGGGCTTGAACAATGCGCAGCTGGTTCAGCGACTTCTCGCGAACTGCGACCACGTCACCCGGACGAACTTGGTAGGATGGAATGTTTACGGTCTTGCCGTTCACGCTGATCGCTTTGTGCGAAACCAGCTGACGGGACTCGGAACGGGTGGAACCGAAGCCCATACGGTAAACGACGTTGTCCAGACGGCACTCGAGCATCTGCAGCAGGTTCTCACCAGTGGCGCCTTTCTTCGAGGCAGCCGCTTGGTAGTAACCGCGGAATTGACGCTCCAGCACGCCGTAGATACGACGGACTTTTTGTTTCTCGCGCAGCTGGGTACCGTAGTCGGACTGACGGCCACGGCGCTGGCCGTGGATACCTGGGGCTGCTTCGATGTTGCACTTCGATTCCAGAGCGCGAACGCCGCTCTTCAGGAACAGGTCAGTGCCTTCACGGCGAGACAGTTTGCATTTTGGACCAATGTAACGTGCCATTTATCTGTCTCCTGATTACACGCGACGCTTCTTCGGCGGACGGCACCCGTTATGCGGGATTGGCGTCACGTCGGTGATGCTGGCGATCTTGTAGCCGCAGCTGTTCAGTGCACGAACGGCGGATTCACGACCTGGACCTGGACCCTTGACGTTAACGTCGAGGTTCTTCAGACCATATTCCAGCGCAGCTTGACCAGCACGCTCAGCAGCGATCTGAGCTGCGAACGGGGTGGATTTGCGCGAACCACGGAAACCCGAACCACCGGAAGTAGCCCAGGACAGTGCGTTGCCCTGACGATCGGTGATGGTCACGATGGTGTTGTTGAAAGACGCATGGATGTGGGCGATGCCATCAACCACTGTCTTTTTGACTTTTTTACGAGGACGAGCAGCAGGTTTTGCCATGTCTATATTCCTGGGCGATTACTTGCGGATCGGCTTACGCGGGCCCTTACGGGTGCGTGCGTTGGTCTTGGTGCGCTGACCGCGAACCGGCAGACCCTTACGATGGCGCAGGCCGCGGTAGCAACCCAGGTCCATCAAGCGCTTGATCTTCATGTTGATGTCACGACGCAGGTCACCTTCGGTGGTGAACTTCGCGACTTCGCCACGCAGGGTTTCGATTTGCTCGTCGCTCAGATCCTTGATCTTTGCGGCTGGGTTGACACCAGCGTCTGCACAGATTTTCTGCGCAGTAGTGCGACCGACACCATAGATGTAGGTCAGCGAGATAACAGTATGCTTGTTATCTGGAATGTTGACGCCTGCAATACGGGCCATTCAGTGGGACTCCAATTGACAGCTACCTACGCCCCGGAAGCCAAGAAATAGGGCGCGAGATAATATCGCTGTAGAAACGAATAATCAACCCAGCAGCACACTAGCTGCTGGGTTTGAAGCGCGGATCACACTCAGCCTTGGCGCTGCTTGTGACGCGGTTCCGCGCTGCAGATCACGCGCACGATACCTTCGCGACGAATGATCTTGCAGTTGCGGCACAGCTTTTTCACCGATGCACGAACTTTCATTACCGACTCCTCGAACCTTAAGGGGCTAGATCAGCGCAGCAGACCGCTGCCGCCGTAGCCTTTCAGGTTGGCTTTCTTCATCAGGGATTCGTACTGGTGCGAAACGAGGTGCGATTGTACTTGGGACATGAAGTCCATCACAACCACTACCACAATCAGCAACGAGGTCCCGCCAAGGTAGAACGGCACGTTTGCTGCCACCACCAGGAACTGGGGCAGAAGGCAGACGGCCATCATGTAAAGAGCACCGAACATGGTCAAACGGGTCAGAACGCCATCAATGTAGCGTGCCGACTGTTCACCAGGACGGATACCCGGAATAAAGGCACCGGACTTCTTCAGGTTTTCCGCTACGTCTTTCGGGTTGAACATCAGCGCTGTGTAGAAGAAGCAGAAGAAAATGATCCCTGCACTAAACAGCAGAATGTTCAACGGCTGACCAGGAGCGATCGACTGCGAGATGTCCTGCAGCCAGCCCATACCTTCGGACTGACCGAACCAGGCACCCAGCGAAGCCGGGAACAGCAAGATGCTGCTCGCGAAAATGGCCGGGATGACCCCCGCCATGTTCACTTTCAGCGGCAGGTGGCTGGTCTGCGCAGCGAAGACCTTGCGGCCCTGCTGACGCTTGGCGTAGTGAACGGCGATACGACGCTGACCACGCTCAATGAACACCACGAAGCCGATAATCGCTACTGCCAGCAAACCGATAGCGACCAGGGCGAAGATGTTGATATCGCCTGTGCGCGCAGACTCGAAAGACTGCCCGATTGCTCTCGGAAGACCGGCAACGATACCTGCGAAGATCAACATCGAGATACCGTTGCCCACACCGCGCTCGGTGATCTGCTCGCCGAGCCACATCATGAACATCGCACCCGCCACGAAAGTGGAGACAGCGACGACATGGAAGCCCAGGCCTGCAGAAAACGCCACGCCCTGGTTGGCCAGGCCAATGGACATGCCAATGGCTTGAACCAGCGCCAGGATAACGGTGCCGTAGCGGGTGTACTGGCTGATCTTGCGACGGCCAGCTTCACCTTCCTTCTTCAACTGCTCCAGCTGCGGGCTGACAGCGGTCATGAGCTGCATGATGATCGATGCCGAGATGTACGGCATGATCCCCAGTGCAAAGATGCTCATGCGCTCCAGCGCGCCACCGGAAAACATGTTGAACAAGCTAAGAATGGTCCCCTCATTCTGCCGGAACAGATCCGCGAGACGGTCCGGGTTAATGCCTGGCACTGGGATGTGCGCGCCAATCCGATAGACGATGATCGCCATGAACAGAAAGCGCAGACGAGCCCAGAGTTCCGACATCCCGCCCTTACCGAGCGAAGAGAGAGCACCTTGCTTAGCCATTTATTCCTCGAACTTGCCGCCAGCTGCTTCGATAGCCGCACGTGCACCTTTGGTGACGGCGATACCCTTGAGGGTGACTGCGCGAGTGACTTCGCCCGACAGCATGATTTTCACACGCTGTACGTGCTGGCCGATCACGTTGGCGTCCTTCAGGGACTGAACGGTGATCAGATCGCCTTCCACCTTGGCCAGCTCGGACAGACGCACTTCGGCGCGGTCCATGGCTTTCAGGGAAACGAAGCCGAACTTCGGCAGGCGACGGTGCAGCGGCTGTTGACCGCCTTCGAAGCCTGGAGCGATGGAGCCACCGGAGCGGGAGGTCTGACCTTTGTGACCACGGCCACCGGTCTTGCCCAGACCGCTACCGATACCACGGCCCGGACGGTGCTTCTCGCGACGGGAACCCGGCGCTGGACTCAGATCATTGAGTTTCATCGATTAACCCTCGACCTTCAGCATGTAGTAAGCCTTGTTGATCATCCCGCGGTTCTCGGGAGTATCCTGGACTTCTACAGTGTGACCGATGCGACGCAGACCCAGGCCTTTAACGCACAGTTTGTGGTTAGGCAGGCGGCCGGCGGTGCTCTTGATCAGCGTTACTTTTACGGTTGCCATGATCAGATGATCTCCTCAACAGTCTTGCCGCGCTTGGCAGCAATGGACTCAGGGGATTGCATGGCTTTCAGACCCTTGAAGGTGGCGTGAACCACGTTCACCGGGTTGGTCGAGCCATAGCACTTGGCCAGAACGTTCTGCACGCCAGCGACTTCCAGGACGGCACGCATGGCGCCACCGGCGATGATACCGGTACCTTCCGAGGCAGGCTGCATGTAGACCTTCGAGGCGCCGTGGGCAGCCTTGGTGGCGTACTGCAGGGTGGTGCCCTTCAGGTCAACCTGAATCATGTTGCGGCGAGCAGCTTCCATGGCTTTCTGGATCGCGGCAGGTACTTCGCGCGATTTGCCACGGCCGAAACCAACACGGCCCTTGCCATCACCTACCACGGTCAGCGCGGTGAAGGTGAAGATACGGCCGCCCTTGACGGTCTTGGCTACGCGGTTAACTTGAACCAGCTTCTCGATGTAGCCTTCGTCGCGCTTTTGATCGTTATTTGCCATAACTTAGAACTCCAGCCCGCCTTCACGAGCAGCATCAGCCAGCGCCTTGACGCGGCCGTGGTACTTGAAGCCGGAACGGTCAAAGGCAACTTGAGATACACCGGCGGCTTTCGCGCGCTCAGCTACCAGCTTGCCAACCTTAGTGGCCGCGTCGATGTTGCCGGTGGCGCCATCACGCAGTTCTTTGTCCAAGGTCGAGGCGCTTGCCAGAACCTTGCTGCCGTCGGCCGAAATGACCTGGGCATAGATGTGCTGCGAGGAGCGGAACACGCACAGACGCACGGCTTCGAGCTCGTGCATTTTCAGGCGTGCTTTGCGAGCGCGACGCAGTCGAGTAACTTTTTTGTCGGTCATTTGCTAGGCCCTACTTCTTCTTGGCTTCTTTACGACGGACTACTTCGTCCGCGTAACGCACACCCTTGCCCTTGTAAGGCTCTGGCGGACGGAAACCGCGGACTTCAGCGGCCACCTGACCTACCAGCTGCTTGTCGATACCCTTGATCAGGATGTCGGTCTGGCTTGGGGTTTCAGCGGTGATACCGGCTGGCAGTTCGTAATCCACTGGGTGCGAGAAGCCCAGAGCCAGGTTCAGGACGGTGCCTTTAGCCTGTGCCTTGTAACCAACACCGACCAGCTGGAGCTTGCGCTCGAAGCCTTGGCTTACGCCCTGGACCATGTTGTTCACCAGGGCGCGGGTGGTACCGGCCATGGCGCGAGCTTGCTGGTCACCGTTGCGAGCGGAGAAACGCAGCTCACCAGCTTCTTCGGTAACTTCAACAGACGAGTGAACGTTCAGTTCGAGAGTGCCCTTGGCACCCTTCACCGAAAGCTGCTGGCCGGCGAATTTGACTTCGACGCCTGCTGGCAGCTTAACGGGGTTCTTAGCGACGCGAGACATGCCTATCTCCCCTTAGAACACTGTGCACAGAACTTCGCCGCCGACACCGGCAGCGCGCGCAGCGCGGTCAGTCATCACACCTTTGTTGGTGGAGACGATAGACACGCCCAGGCCGCCACGTACTTTCGGCAGCTCGGTAACGGCCTTGTACTGGCGCAGGCCAGGACGGCTGGTACGCTTCAGCTCTTCGATAACCGGACGGCCTTCGAAGTACTTCAGCTCGATCGACAGGGAAGGCTTGGCTTCGCCAGTGACTTCGTAGCCAGCGATGTAACCTTCGTCTTTCAGTACTTTGGCAACCGCGACCTTCAGGGTGGAAGAAGGCATGCTTACGACAGACTTTTCAGCCATCTGGGCATTACGGATGCGAGTTAGCATGTCCGCTAACGGGTCCTGCATACTCATGGGCTAGATGCTCCTGATACAAGAATTATTAGCCTTGCGGCTATCACAACCACCCGAGCAGGCAGGGCAAAAAACCCAGGCTCAGGTGAGCCGGTCATTCTAGACACAAGACAGAAACGAAACAAGCCCCATATAGGGGCTTGTTTCGTCGCGAGGTCACCGGCGGTCGGAAGATCACTCCCCTCCCGCCGGTGGTCACGCCAACCGGATTACCAGCTGGCCTTGACCAGACCTGGCACGTCACCACGCATGGCGGCTTCGCGCAGCTTGTTACGGCCGAGGCCGAACTTGCGGTACACGCCGTGCGGACGGCCGGTGATGCGGCAACGGTTACGCATGCGCGAGGCGCTGGCGTCACGTGGTTGCTTCTGCAGGGCGACAACGGCAGCGAAACGCTCTTCAGGAGAGGCGTTCTGGTTGACGATGGTCGCTTTCAGCTCGGCACGCTTTTTGGCGTACTTGGCTACCGTGAGCTGACGCTTCAGCTCGCGGTTTTTCATGCTCTTCTTGGCCATTTTCCTACTCCAATCAGTTGCGGAACGGGAACTTGAAAGCACGCAGCAGAGCGCGGCCTTCGTCGTCCGAACGAGCAGTGGTGGTCAGGGTGATGTCCAAACCGCGCAGAGCATCGATCTTGTCGTAGTCGATTTCCGGGAAGATGATCTGCTCTTTCACGCCCATGCTGTAGTTGCCGCGACCATCGAAGGACTTGGCATTCAGGCCGCGGAAGTCGCGAACCCGTGGCAGGGAGATCGCCAGCAGGCGGTCCAGGAACTCGTACATTTTTTCGCGACGCAGGGTCACCTTGACACCGATCGGCCAGCCTTCACGGACTTTGAAGCCCGCGATGGATTTACGAGCGAAAGTCACGACCGGCTTTTGACCGGTGATCTTTTCCAGGTCGGCAACAGCGTGCTCGATGACTTTCTTGTCGCCGATCGCTTCGCCCAGACCCATGTTCAGGGTGATTTTGGTAACGCGCGGAACTTCCATCACGTTCGACAGCTTAAGTTCTTCCTTAAGCTTAGGAGCGATTTCGTTCCGGTAAATCTCTTTCAGTCGTGCCATGGTCTTCTACCTAGCAGTGTTCAAGCATCAACCGCTTTTTGGGTCGACTTGAAGACACGAATTTTTTTACCTTCTTCAACTTTGAAGCCAACGCGGTCAGCCTTGTTGGTTTCGCTGTTGAAGATGGCAACGTTGGAAGCGTGCAGAGGCGCTTCTTTCTCGACGATACCGCCCTGGACGCCCGCCATCGGATTAGGCTTGGTGTGACGCTTGACCAGGTTGACACCACCGATGACCAGACGGTCGTCAGCGAGAACCTTCAGCACCTTACCGCGCTTACCTTTGTCTTTGCCGGCGATCACGATGATCTCGTCGTCACGACGAATCTTTTGCATGTCGGATCTCCTTACAGCACTTCAGGGGCGAGCGAGACGATCTTCATGAACTTCTCGGTACGAAGTTCACGGGTCACTGGCCCGAAGATGCGAGTGCCGATCGGCTCTTGCTTGGTGTTCAGCAGAACAGCAGCGTTGCCGTCGAAACGAATGATGGAACCGTCAGCGCGACGTACACCGTGACGGGTACGGACGACAACAGCGGTCATCACCTGGCCTTTCTTGACCTTACCGCGCGGAATCGCTTCCTTGACGGTTACTTTGATGATGTCACCGATGCCGGCGTAACGGCGGTGCGAACCGCCGAGCACCTTGATGCACATGACGCGACGAGCGCCGCTGTTATCGGCCACATCGAGCATGGATTGAGTCTGAATCATAAAATTTCTCCGACCCCTAGCCCTTAGACTTCAACAGCGCGTTCGAGGACTTCAACCAGTGCCCAGGACTTGGTCTTGGCCAGCGGACGAGTTTCGGTGATCGAAACTTTGTCGCCGATTTTGCACTGGTTGGTTTCGTCGTGCGCGTGCAGCTTAGTCGAACGCTTAACGTATTTACCGTAGATCGGGTGCTTGACGCGACGCTCGATCAGAACGGTGATGGTCTTGTCCATTTTGTCGCTGACGACACGGCCAGTCAGCGTACGGACGGTTTTTTCAGCTTCAGCCATGATCACTTACCTGCCTGCTGGTTGAGCACAGTTTTCACGCGAGCGATGTCACGCTTAACTTGCGAGAGCAGGTGCGACTGCCCCAACTGGCCAGTTGCTTTCTGCATGCGCAGATTGAACTGGTCGCGCAGCAAGCCGAGCAGTTGCTCATTCAGTTGCTGTGCCGATTTTTCACGAAGTTCATTCGCTTTCATCACATCACCGTCCGCTTAACAAAGGAGGTGGCGAGAGGCAGCTTTGCAGCAGCCAGGGCGAAAGCTTCGCGCGCCAGCTCTTCAGAAACACCCTCGATTTCGTACAGGACTTTGCCTGGCTGAATCTGGGCAACCCAGTATTCCACGGAACCTTTACCTTTACCCATACGAACCTCGAGAGGCTTCTTGGTAACCGGCTTGTCCGGGAAGACACGGATCCAGATCTTACCGCCACGCTTAACGTGACGGGTCAGGGCACGACGTGCCGACTCGATCTGACGGGCGGTGAGACGACCGCGAGCGACAGCTTTCAGAGCGAACTCGCCGAAGCTGACCTTGCTACCGCGCAGTGCCAGACCACGGTTGTGGCCGGTCATCTGCTTGCGGAATTTTGTACGCTTTGGTTGCAACATTTGGCGTACCCCTTACTTAGCAGCTTTTTTACGAGGCGCTGGTGCTTGAGGCTTCAGCTCTTCCTGGCGACCACCAATAACTTCGCCTTTGAAGATCCAAACCTTCACACCGATCACACCGTAGGTGGTGTGAGCTTCGTAGGTGTTGTAGTCGATATCGGCACGCAGGGTGTGCAGAGGCACACGACCTTCGCGATACCACTCGGTACGTGCGATCTCGGCACCGCCGAGACGACCGCTCACCTGGATCTTGATGCCCTTGGCACCAATACGCATGGCGTTCTGCACGGCGCGCTTCATGGCGCGACGGAACATAACGCGGCGCTCCAGCTGCTGGGCAACGCTCTGAGCAACCAGCATGGCGTCGAGTTCCGGCTTGCGGATCTCTTCGATGTTGATGTGCACAGGCACACCCATCTGCTTGGTCAGGTCCTGACGCAGTTTCTCAACATCTTCACCTTTCTTGCCGATAACGATACCGGGACGAGCGGTGTGGATGGTGATGCGTGCAGTTTGAGCCGGACGATGAATATCGATACGGCTTACGGACGCGCTTTTTAGTTTGTCTTGGAGGTACTCACGCGTTTTCAGATCCTTCAACAGGTAATCTGCGTAAGTAGCGCCGTCTGCATACCAGACGGAGGTGTGCTCCTTGACGATTCCCAGGCGAATGCCAGTGGGATGTACTTTCTGACCCATCTGATCGACTCCGTTACTTGTCCGCAACCTTGACAGTGATATGGCAAGACCGCTTGACGATGCGATCAGCGCGGCCTTTGGCACGCGGCATGATGCGCTTCAGCGAACGCCCTTCGTTGACGAAGACGGTGGAGACCTTCAGGTCATCAACGTCTGCGCCTTCGTTGTGTTCGGCGTTGGCAACGGCCGACTCGAGGACTTTCTTCATGATTTCAGCGGCTTTTTTGCTGCTGAAGGCCAACAGGTTGAGCGCTTCGCCCACCTTCTTCCCGCGGATCTGGTCGGCGACCAAGCGGGCTTTCTGGGCGGAGATGCGAGCGCCCGACAACTTAGCGGCTACTTCCATTTCCTTACCCCTTAACGCTTGGCTTTCTTGTCAGCCACGTGCCCACGATAAGTGCGGGTACCGGCGAACTCGCCCAGTTTGTGGCCGACCATGTCTTCGTTCACGAGAACTGGGACGTGTTGGCGACCGTTGTGTACCGCGATGGTCAGACCGACCATCTGTGGCAGGATCATCGAACGGCGCGACCAGGTTTTAACTGGCTTGCGATCGTTCTTCTCCACCGCCACTTCGACCTTCTTCAGCAGGTGAAGATCGATAAAAGGACCTTTTTTCAGAGAACGTGGCACTGTCGTATCCCTCTAGTTACTTGCGACGACGGACGATCATGTTGTCGGTACGCTTATTACCGCGGGTTTTAGCACCCTTGGTTGGGAAGCCCCATGGCGATACCGGATGACGACCACCGGAGGTACGACCTTCACCACCACCATGTGGGTGGTCAACCGGGTTCATGGCAACACCACGAACGGTTGGGCGAACGCCGCGCCAGCGTTTGGCACCAGCTTTACCCAGCGAACGCAGGCTGTGCTCGGAGTTCGAGACTTCGCCCAGGGTCGCACGGCACTCAGCCAGGACTTTACGCATTTCACCAGAGCGCAGACGCAGGGTCACATAGACACCGTCGCGAGCGATCAGCTGAGCCGAAGCACCAGCGGAACGAGCGATCTGAGCACCTTTACCCGGCTTCAGTTCGATGCCGTGAATGGTGCTACCTACTGGGATGTTGCGCAGCTGCAGGGAGTTACCGGCCTTGATTGGGGCCAGGGCACCTGCGATCAGCTGGTCGCCAGCGCTCACGCCTTTAGGGGCGATGATGTAGCGACGCTCACCGTCTGCGTAGCACAGCAGGGCGATGTGAGCAGTACGGTTCGGGTCGTATTCGATACGCTCGACAGTGGCAGGGATGCCATCTTTGTCGTTGCGACGGAAGTCAACCAGACGGTAATGCTGCTTATGACCACCACCAACGTGACGAGTGGTGATGCGGCCATTGTTGTTACGACCACCAGACTTCGATTTTTTCTCGAGCAGCGGTGCGTGAGGAGCGCCTTTGTGCAGCTCCTTGTTGACCACCTTGACCACAAAACGGCGGCCAGGGGAAGTCGGTTTGCATTTAACGATTGCCATGATGCACCCCTTCCTTACTCAGCACTGCTGCTGAAATCGAGATCTTGGCCTGGCTGAAGGGAGACGATCGCCTTCTTCCAGTCATTACGCTTGCCCAGACCACGTGCGGTACGCTTGGTTTTACCCAGAACGTTAACAGTCGACACGTTTTCAACTTTTACGTTGAACAGGCCTTCGACAGCTTTCTTGATTTCCAGCTTGGTTGCGTCAGTAGCAACCTTGAATACGAACTGGCCTTTTTTCTCAGCCAGAACGGTAGCCTTCTCGGAAACGTGCGGGCCAAGGAGGACTTTGAATACGCGTTCCTGGTTCATCCCAGCAGCTCCTCGAATTTCTTCACGGCCGAGACAGTGATCAACACTTTCTCGTATGCGATCAGACTGACCGGGTCGGAACCTTGAACGTCACGTACGTCGACGTGCGGCAGGTTGCGAGCAGCCAGGTACAGGTTCTGATCAACAGCGTCCGAAACGATCAATACATCGCTCAGACCCATGCCGTTCAGCTTGTTCAGCAGGTCTTTGGTTTTCGGGGCTTCAACAGCGAAGTCCTGAACCACAACCAGACGGTCGCTACGCACCAGCTCAGCGAGGATGGAGCGCAGTGCTGCGCGATACATCTTCTTGTTGAGCTTCTGCGAGTGATCCTGAGGACGAGCTGCGAAGGTTACACCACCGCCACGCCAGATCGGACCACGGGTAGTACCAGCACGAGCGCGGCCAGTACCTTTCTGACGCCATGGGCGCTTACCGCCACCGGCTACGTCAGAACGGGTCTTCTGCTGCTTGGTGCCCTGACGGCCGCCGGCCATGTAGGCCACGACTGCTTGGTGTACCAGCGTCTCGTTGAATTCGCCACCGAAGGTCAGTTCGGAAACTTCGATCGCCTGAGCGTCATTTACATTAAGTTGCATGTCAGTTTCCCCTTAACCGCGAGCCTTGACAGCCGGACGCACGACCACGTCGCCGCCAGTAGCGCCTGGGACGGCACCCTTGATCAGCAGCAGGTTGCGTTCAGCGTCTACGCGTACTACTTCCAGGGACTGAACAGTCACGCGCTCGGCGCCCATGTGACCGGACATCTTCTTGCCCTTGAATACACGACCAGGAGTCTGGCACTGGCCGATGGAGCCAGGGACACGGTGCGATACGGAGTTACCGTGGGTGTTGTCTTGACCACGGAAGTTCCAACGCTTGATGGTACCGGCGAAGCCTTTACCTTTGGACTGACCGGTTACGTCTACCAGCTGGCCTGCAGTGAAGAGTTCAGCTTTGATCAGATCGCCAGCCTGGAAATCGCCTTCTTCAAGACGGAACTCCCAGACACCGCGACCAGCGGCAACGTTAGCCTTGGCAAAGTGGCCTGCCTGAGCGGCGGTCACACGCGAAGCACGACGCTCGCCGACAGTGACTTGCACTGCACGGTAGCCATCAGTTTCTTCGGTTTTGAACTGGGTGACGCGATTCGGCTCGATCTCAATGACCGTGACCGGAATGGAGACACCTTCTTCGGTGAAAATACGGGTCATGCCCGCTTTTCGACCGACTACACCAATAGTCATGTTGTAAACCTCATGAGTGTACGGGGCTTTCACCCGCTATGGCCGCCCATTTCAGAGCGTTACACGACCAGACCGAAGTCTTAGCCGAGGCTGATCTGCACTTCCACACCGGCCGCCAGATCGAGCTTCATCAGCGCGTCAACGGTTTTATCCGTTGGCTGGACGATGTCCAGAACACGCTTATGAGTGCGAATCTCGTACTGGTCACGCGCGTCTTTGTTGACGTGCGGGGAGACCAGAACGGTGAAACGCTCTTTGCGGGTAGGCAGTGGAATTGGACCACGCACTTGTGCACCAGTACGTTTCGCGGTTTCCACGATTTCCTGGGTGGATTGGTCGATCAGGCGATGGTCGAAAGCCTTCAACCTGATACGGATTTGCTGATTTTGCATTGGATTTCAGACTCCAGGCTGTTCCCATCGGGCGCACTACGCCCGTTAAAAGGAGGCGTGATTCTATAGACGCCCCAATTTAGTGTCAACCCAATAAAAAAAACCCCCGCTGAGCGGGGGTTTTTTCAACCGATCGAGTGATTACTCGATGATTTTGGCCACGACGCCGGCGCCGACGGTACGACCGCCTTCACGGATGGCGAAGCGCAGACCGTCTTCCATTGCGATGGTCTTGATCAGGGTGACAGTCATCTGAATGTTGTCACCTGGCATTACCATTTCAACGCCTTCCGGCAGTTCGCAGTTACCGGTCACGTCAGTGGTACGGAAGTAGAACTGAGGACGGTAGCCTTTGAAGAACGGAGTGTGACGGCCGCCTTCTTCCTTCGACAGGACGTAGACTTCTGCGGTGAACTTGGTGTGCGGCTTGACCGAACCTGGCTTGACCAGAACCTGGCCACGCTCAACGTCGTCACGCTTGGTACCACGCAGCAGGACGCCGCAGTTCTCGCCAGCACGACCTTCGTCCAGCAGCTTGCGGAACATCTCAACGCCGGTGCAGGTGGTGGTGGTGGTGTCACGCAGACCAACGATTTCCAGCGGATCCTGAACGCGGACGATACCACGCTCGATACGACCGGTAACAACGGTACCACGACCCGAGATCGAGAATACGTCTTCGATCGGCATCA
>NZ_JBMDJI010000042.1:0-39768 GCF_057809115.1 Pseudomonas sp. FG47 | reverse complement strand
GGTGCCGGGGTGACCATCTCATTAAGGAACTCGCCGTAAAGGCGAAAAGGTGACTATGCGTCGACATCACAAATGAATGCGCCTAAAACTACCAAAACCCACAACAACAACAACAACAACAACAACAACAACAACAACAACAACAACAACAACAAGGGGCGAATCAGAAGTTATACAGCCACTCCCAACCCGCCCCCATCAAAAACCCCAGAATTAATTCAAAGCATCAAGCAAAGCCCGATTCATCTCCGGCGTCCCAATGGTAATCCGCAAAAACTGCGCAATCCGCTCCTGCTTGAAGTGCCGCACAATCACCCCCTGCTCCCGCAACCGCGCCGCAATCCCCGCAGCATCCTGCTCGGGATGCCGAGCAAAGATGAAGTTCGCCGCCGAAGGCAACACCTCGAACCCCCGCGCCAGCAACTCGGCCACCAGCACCTCCCGACTATCGATGACCTTGCGGCAAGTCTCATCAAAATAAGCCCGGTCCTCGAACGCCACCGCCGCCCCGACAATCGCCATGCGATCCAACGGGTAGGAGTTGAAGCTATTCTTGATCCGCTCCAACGCCTCGATCAGGTCAGGGTGCCCCACCGCCAAGCCAACCCGCAGCCCCGCCAGCGAACGTGACTTGGACAAGGTCTGGGTCACCAGCAGGTTATCGTAGCGATCGACCAGGCTGATAGCCGTCTCACCACCAAAATCGATGTAGGCCTCATCGACCACCACCACCGAATCCCGGTTGGCCTGCAACAACTGCTCGACCGCCTCTAGCGGCAGCAGGCAACCGGTCGGCGCATTGGGGTTGGGGAAAATGATCCCAGCATTGGGCTTGTTGTAGTCCGCAACACGGATCTGGAACTGCTCATCCAGCGCCACTTGCTCGAACCCGATACCGTACAGGCCACAATACACCGGGTAGAAGCTGTAGCTCACGTCCGGGAACAACAGCGGCCCACGGTCATGCTGGAACAGACCGTGGAAGATATGCGCCAGCACCTCATCCGAGCCGTTACCAACGAATACCTGCGCCGGCGTCACGCCGTAATACTCGGCCACGGCCTGCTTGAGCCGATCACCGTTCGGGTCCGGGTATAGGCGCAGGTTGTCGTTCAGTTCACCACGCATGGCCTCCAAGGCCTTGGGCGAGGGGCCGTAGGGGTTCTCATTGGTGTTTAGCTTTACCAGCCGCGCCAGCTTGGGCTGCTCGCCCGGCACGTAAGGCACCAGGTCCTTGACGAAGGGACTCCAGAAACGACTCATGCTCAGTTCCCCTTCTCGTTGAGGATGCGGTATTCGGCGCTGCGCGCGTGGGCGGTCAGCGATTCGCCACGGGCCAGTACCGAGGCAGTGTGACCCAGTTCGGAGGCGCCCTGCTCGGAGCAGAAGATGATCGACGAACGCTTCTGGAAGTCATAGACCCCCAGCGGCGACGAGAACCGCGCAGTACCGGATGTCGGCAGCACATGGTTGGGGCCGGCGCAGTAGTCACCCAGCGCCTCACTGGTGTGGCGGCCCATGAAGATCGCGCCGGCGTGGCGGATCTGCGGCAACCAGGCCTGCGGGTCGGCCACCGACAGCTCCAGGTGCTCGGGGGCGATGCGGTTGGCCACCTCGATGGCCTGCTGCATGTCACGCACCTGGATCAGCGCACCACGGCCATTGATCGACTTCTCGATGATCTCGGCACGCTCCATGGTCGGCAGCAACTTGTCGATGCTGGCGGCGACACGGTCGAGGAACGCGGCGTCCGGGCTAACCAGGATCGCCTGGGCATCCTCGTCGTGCTCGGCCTGGGAGAACAGGTCCATGGCAATCCAGTCCGGATCGGTCTGACCATCGCACACCACCAGGATTTCCGATGGGCCGGCGATCATGTCGATGCCGACCTGGCCGAACACATGGCGCTTGGCGGTAGCCACGTAGATATTGCCCGGGCCGACGATCTTGTCCACCTGCGGCACGCTCTCGGTGCCGTAGGCCAAGGCGGCGACTGCCTGGGCCCCGCCCACGGTGAAGACCCGGTCGACACCGGCGATGCAGGCGGCCGCCAGCACCAGCTCGTTGACCTCGCCACGCGGGGTTGGCACCACCATCACCACCTCGCCGACACCGGCGACCTTGGCCGGGATGGCGTTCATCAGCACCGACGACGGGTACGACGCCTTGCCGCCCGGCACGTACAACCCGGCGCGGTCCAGTGGGGTGACCTTCTGCCCGAGCACGGTACCGTCGGCCTCGGTGTACTGCCAGGAGTCCTGCTTCTGCCGCTCGTGGTAGATGCGCACGCGGTTGGCGGCTTTCTCCAGGGCTTCGCGCTGGGTCGGGGTGATGCGGGTCAGGGCCAGTTCCAGGCGATCGCGATTGAGGATCAGGTCGTCGATCGACTGGGCATCAACGCCATCGAAACGCTGGGTGAACTCCACCAGCGCAGCGTCGCCGCGCTCGCGCACGGCCTTGATGATGTCAAGCACGCGCTGGTTGACCGCGTCATCGGACACACTTTCCCAGCTCAGCAGATGATCCAGATGTCGGGCGAAATCCTGGTCAGCGGCGTTGAGACGGGCAATTGCAGTGGACACGGTCATGGCGAGGGCCTCGTTATTAGCGGATGTTCAGGCGCCCTAAAGCTACCACTCCATCCGCGCGGGCACCTGAGAAAGAAGGCTATGACGCGGATAGACGGGCGCGACAGCAAAGGTCGCGCGCAGAGGTCAGCCGCGGTGTCGCGATTCGACAGCGTTGCGCAGGGTGTCGATCAGACTCTGGATACGGGCGTGCTGCATCTTCATGGAGGCCTTGTTGACCACCAGGCGCGAGCTGATCGTGGCGATCAGTTCCTGTGGCTCCAGGCCATTGGCGCGCAGTGTGTTGCCGGTGTCGACCACGTCGATGATCTTGTCGGCGAGGTTGATCAACGGCGCCAGCTCCATGGAACCGTACAGCTTGATGATGTCGACCTGGCGGCCCTGTTCGGCATAGTAGCGCTTGGCTACGTTGACGAACTTGGTGGCCACGCGCAGGCGGCCCTTGGGCTCAGGGGCGCCGGTGACGCCGGCGGTCATCAGCTTGCATTGGGCGATCTGCAGGTCCAGGGGCTCGTACAGGCCCTGGCCGCCGTATTCCATCAGCACGTCCTTGCCGGCCACCCCGAGGTCGGCGGCGCCATGCTCGACATAGGTCGGCACGTCGGTGGCACGCACGATGAGCAGGCGTACGTCATCCTGCGTGGTGGGGATGATCAGCTTGCGGCTCTTGTCCGGATTCTCGGTCGGCACGATACCGGCTTCGGCCAGCAGTGGCAGGGTATCGTCGAGAATACGGCCTTTGGATAGCGCGATGGTCAACATTGGAACGTCGGTCCTTAAGCAGCTATAGCCGGCCGGGCACAGGGCCCGACCGCAAAAGATTCAGGGCGCGTCCCTGCGCCGTACAGACGACTAGCCCGGTACGCGACGGATCTTCGCGCCCAGCATCTGCAGTTTTTCCTCGATGCACTCGTAACCACGGTCGATGTGGTAGATGCGGTCGATCAAGGTGTCGCCTTCGGCGACCAGCGCCGACAGCACCAGGCTGGCGGACGCACGCAGGTCGGTGGCCATCACCGGGGCGCCCTTGAGCTTGTTGACGCCGGTGACGATGGCGGTGTTCCCTTCGACCTGGATCTGCGCGCCCATGCGGTGCATTTCGTAGACGTGCATGAAGCGGTTTTCGAAGATGGTCTCGATCACCGCACCAGTGCCTTCACCGATGGCGTTGAGCGAGATGAACTGCGCCTGCATGTCGGTGGGGAACGCCGGGTATGGCGCGGTGCGCAGGTTGACAGCCTTAGGCCGCTTGCCGTGCATGTCCAGCTCGATCCAGTCCTCGCCGGTGGTGATATCGGCGCCAGCTTCCTTGAGCTTCTCAAGGACGGCTTCGAGGATGGTCGGATCGGTGTCCTTGACCTTGACGCGACCACCGGTCACGGCAGCGGCAACCAGGTAGGTGCCGGTCTCGATACGGTCGGGCATGACGCGATAGCTGGCCGAGTGCAGGCGCTCGACGCCATCGATGGTGATGGTGTCGGTGCCAGCGCCCTGGATCTTGCCACCCATGGCGTTGATGAAGTTGGCCAGGTCGACCACTTCTGGTTCGCGGGCAGCGTTCTGCAGCACGCTGCGGCCCTTGGCCAGGGCCGCGGCCATCATGATGTTCTCGGTACCGGTGACGCTCACGGTATCGAAGAAGAAGTGCGCGCCGCGCAGACCGCCTTCAGGCGCCTTGGCCTTGATGTAGCCACCTTCGACTTCGATCTTCGCACCCATGGCTTCCAGGCCGCGGATGTGCAGGTCGACCGGACGCGAGCCAATGGCGCAACCACCGGGCAGGGCCACTTCGGCCTCGCCGAAACGGGCGACCATCGGGCCAAGCACCAGGATCGAGGCGCGCATGGTCTTGACCAGCTCGTATGGGGCGACCAGGGTCTTGATGGTGCGCGGGTCGATCTCCACCGCGAGCTTCTCGTCGATCACAGGTTCGATGCCCATGCGACCGAACAGCTCGATCATGGTGGTGATGTCGTGCAGGTGCGGCAGGTTGCCGACGGTGACCGGGCCATCAGCCAGCAGGGTAGCCGAGAGAATCGGCAGGGCTGCGTTCTTCGCGCCGGAAATGCGGATCTCGCCGTCGAGGCGTGCACCGCCAGTGATAATCAGTTTGTCCATTCGTGTCTCGCCGCCAAGTTGGCTCAGGTGCGCTCAGCCCAGGCTGCGCTGCTGAAGAATTTCATGGTTACCGCGTGGATGCTGCCGTTGGCGATCCATGGATTGAGGTGAGCATAGATTGCCTGCTGACGTTTGACCGGGCTCTGGCCCGCCAGCTCGTCGCTGATCACGTTCAACTGGAAGTTGCAGCCTTCGCCCTCAACTTCGACCCGGGTTCCCGGCATTTTTTCTTCCAGAAAGCTCTTAACTTCTACGGCCTGCATGCTCAACCTCGATCGGCGCCCAACGCGCGCGGGTCGGCCATCATACAAAAAAGCCCCTCGCCTGCGAAGCCCATGCGCGGGCTCGCTGACCGAGGGGCTTTCACCTGGCCCCAGGCCATCAGCCTGCCAGTACTTCGTCGAGGTCGTAGACCTCGGCGATTTCCCGCATGTCGCTAGGCATGCCGCGCAGTTCCCAGGCCTTGCCGGCGGCCTGGGCGTCACGCATGAACGCCAGCAACAGCGACAGGCCGACACTGCTGGACTTGACCACCGCCGTGCAGTCGAGCACCAGGCGCGCCTCGCGGCTGGCGGCGATCAGTGCCTTGCCCTGCTTGCGCAAGGCCGGGCCGCTACGGTAGTCCAGCACACCGGCCAGGGCCAGAACCCCCGGCTCGGACATGCTCACGGCGGCGTCGCTCATTTGACTTCCTTATCCGGCGAGCTGTCGGCGGCTTGCTTGGCCTTGGCCACTTCGCCGGCCCAGCCGTCGATAGTCTTGTCCAGGTTGTTGCCGTTGCGCTGCATGGCGTCCTGGAACTGGTCGCGGAACAGCTTGCCGATGTTGATGCCGTTGACGATGACGTTGCGCACTTTCCACTCGCCGTCCAGCTTGACCATGGTGTACTGCACCGGGTAGACCGCGCCGTTGGTGCCGGTGATCTTCATGCCGACGCTGGTGCGATCGTCAGCCTCGGCCTTGGCCGGGTCGACGGTGATGCCCTGATTGTTGTACTCCAGCAAGGCGTTGCCATAGAACTGCATCAGGCTGCGCTTGAAGTTCTCCTGGAAGCGCTGCATCTGCTCGGGCGAGGCCTTGCGCGAATACTTGACCGTCATGATGCTCTTGGAGATGCCGTCGGCATCGACCACCGGGCCAAGGTTGGCGTTGAGCGCGTTGTAGAACGCATTGGGGTCGGCCTTGTACTGCTCCTTGTTGCTCTTCAGGTCGCTGAGCAACTGGCTGGTGGTGCCCTGGATCACATCACGGGCGGATTGCCCCGGCGCCGCCAGGGCCAGCAGGGGGAAGGCCGCCAGCAGGACCAGCAGGCCACGTCGCAGGATCGAAATCATGGAAACTCCTTAGTTAGCCGGTTGAGCTTCTTTCGGTTCCTTGCCCACCGAGTTGAGCAGGAACTTGCCGATCAGATCTTCCAGCACCAGCGCCGACTGGGTGTCGTGGATGGTGCTGCCATCCTTGAGCAACGCGTCTTCGCCGCCCACGCTGATGCCGATGTACTTCTCGCCCAGCAGGCCGGCAGTCAGGATCGAGGCAGTGGAGTCGGTCGGCAGGTTGTCGACGTTCTTGTCCAACTGCAGCGTTACCCGACCGGTGTACGAGTCGCGGTCCAGATCGATGGCCGTGACCTTGCCGATGGTCACACCGGCCATGGTCACTTTAGCTCTGACCGTCAAACCGGCGATATTGTCGAAGTAGGCGTAAACTTTGTACGTGTCGTTGCTCGGGCTGGCCGACAGCCCGCTGACACGCAGGGCCAGCAGCAGCAGCGCCAGGATCCCGGCCAGGAGGAACAGGCCGACACCGATTTCCAGGGTGCGGTTTTGCATCAGAAATCTCCAAACATCAAGGCGGTCAGAATAAAGTCCAGACCCAGGACTGCCAACGAGGCATAGACCACGGTCTTGGTAGTGGCACGGCTGATCCCTTCTGAGGTGGGCTCGCAGTCATACCCCTGGAACACGGCGATCCAGGTCACGACGAAGGCGAACACCAGGCTCTTGATCAAGCCGTTGATCACGTCGTCGGCAAAAGAAACGCTGTTCTGCATGTTGGCCCAGAACGAGCCTTCGTAGACGCCCAGCCAGTCCACGGCGACCCACGAGCCGCCCCAGATGCCGACCACACTGAAGATCAGCGCCAGCAGCGGCAGCGAAATGAAGCCGGCCCACAGGCGCGGGGCAACGATGTACTTGAGCGGGTCGACGCCGATCATCTCGAGGCTGGACAACTGCTCGGTGGACTTCATGTTGCCGATTTCGGCGGTCAACGCCGAGCCTGCGCGCCCGGCGAACAGCAAGGCGGTGACCACTGGCCCGAGCTCGCGCAGCAGGGTCAGGGCGACCATCTGCCCCACCGCCTGCTCCGAACCGTATTTGGTGAGGATGCTGTAGCCCTGCAACGCCAGCACCATGCCGATGAACACACCGGACACGACGATGATCGCCAGCGACAGCACGCCGACCGAATACAGCTGCTTGACCAGCAATTGGAAGCTGCCGCCGATGCCGCCACGGCCGATCAGCGCATGCCCGAGGAACAGGCACGAGCGCCCCAGCACGGCCAGCACGTCGATGGCCGAGCGGCCGAACAGGCGAATACGTTCGAGTATGGATTTTCTGCGCATCAACGCGCTCCCAGCAGATCGGCGCGGTAGTCAGGCGCAGGGAAATGGAAAGGTACCGGACCGTCCGGGTCGCCTTTCATGAACTGGCGGATACGCGGGTTGTCCGAGCCCATCAACTCGGCCGGCGTGCCCTGCCCCAGCACCTGGCCGTCGCCCACCACATAGATGTAGTCGGCGATGCTGGCGGTTTCCGCCAGGTCGTGGGAGACCACTATGCTGGTGATGCCCAGGGCGTCGTTGAGCAGCCGGATCAGGCGCACCAGCACGCCCATGGCGATCGGGTCCTGGCCGACGAACGGTTCGTCGTACATGAGGATCTGCGGGTCCAGGGCGATCGCCCGGGCCAGCGCCACGCGACGTTTCATGCCGCCGGACAGTTCGTCGGGCATCAGGTCGATGGCGCCGCGCAGGCCCACGGCCTGCAGCTTCATCAGCACGATGTCGCGGATCATTTCATCCGACAGCTGCGTATGCACCCGCAGCGGGAAAGCGACGTTCTCGAAGACATCGAGGTCGGTGAACAGCGCGCCGCTCTGGAACAGCACGCCCATTTGCTTGCGCGCATCGAACAGATCGCCCCGCGACAGCGCGGGCAAGTTCTGGCCATTGACCCAGACTTCGCCGCTGGCCGGACGCAGCTGCGCGCCCATCAGGCGCAGCAGGGTGGTCTTGCCGCACCCAGAAGGCCCCATGATGCCGGTGACCTTGCCACGGGGAATACGAATGTCCACGTTGCTGAAAATGCTGCGCGAACCGCGCTTGAAGGTGACGCCCTTCAACTCGACCGCACAGGCGCTATCCACACTCATCTAGACTCCTTGCTAGTGCAGCCTCGCCTAGTTGACGCCGGCCTTCATCATGAAGGCACACGCGCCCGTGGCAGGCCGAATAGCGGCGAACTATAGCACCGCTGATAGGCCCGCCCCAAGGCCATCGCCTGACTCGTTCAGGGCGCAGACAGGGTTGCGCGACAGGCATATGACATTCGATGGATGAGCGTTTCACACATTGCGGCTATAATCGCCGCCTTTTCATCAGGCATTGCGTTTCGACATGACCCAATCCAGCGAGCTGATCCAATCCGCCCAGCGCACCCTGCGCCTCGAACTCGAGGCCGTGCAGGCCCTGCTGGCCCGCATCGACGGCGACTTCGTCAAGGCTTGCGAACTGATCCTGGCCAGCAAGGGCCGGGTCGTGGTGGTTGGCATGGGCAAGTCGGGGCACATCGGCAACAAGATCGCCGCCACCCTGGCCAGCACCGGCACCCCGGCATTCTTCGTGCACCCGGCCGAGGCCAGTCATGGCGACATGGGCATGATCACCCGCGACGATGTCATTCTTGCCCTGTCCAATTCCGGCAGCACCGCCGAGATCGTCACCCTGCTGCCGCTGATCAAGCGCCTGGGCATCCAGCTGATCAGCCTGACCGGCAACCCCGATTCGCCCCTGGCCCAGGCCGCGGAGGTCAACCTCGACGCCAGCGTCGCCCAGGAAGCCTGCCCGCTCAACCTGGCGCCCACCTCCTCGACCACCGCGGCACTGGCACTGGGCGACGCCCTGGCCATCGCCCTGCTCGAGGCCCGCGGCTTCACCGCCGAGGACTTCGCCTTCTCGCACCCGGGCGGGGCCCTGGGTCGTCGCCTGTTGCTGAAAGTCGAAAACGTCATGCACGCCGGCGACGAACTGCCGGTGGTCAAGACCGGCACCCTGCTCAAGGACGCGCTCCTTGAAATGTCTCGCAAAGGTTTAGGCATGACCGTGGTCCTGGGCAACGACGGCAAGCTGGCCGGGGTCTTCACCGACGGCGACCTGCGCCGCAGCCTGGACCGCAACATCGACGTGCACAAGACCCTGATCGACGAGGTCATGACCGTGCACGGCAAGACCGCCCGCGCCGAGATGCTCGCCGCCGAGGCACTGAAAATCATGGAAGACCACAAGATCAGCGCACTGGTGGTGGTCGATCAGGCCGACCGCCCGACCGGCGCCCTGAACATGCACGACCTGTTGCGCGCCGGAGTGATGTAAATGAACCAGGATCTGATGCAACGTGCAAAGGCCATCAAGCTGGCGGTGTTCGACGTCGACGGCGTGCTCACCGACGGGCGCCTGTACTTCCTCGAGGACGGCAGCGAGTTCAAGACCTTCAATACCCTCGACGGCCATGGCATCAAGATGCTCATGGCCGCGGGCGTGACCACGGCCATCATCAGCGGGCGCAAGACCCCGGTGGTCGAGCGCCGGGCGAAGAACCTCGGCATTCCCCACCTGTTCCAGGGCCGCGAGGACAAACTGGTGGTACTCGACGGCCTGCTCGCCGAACTCAAACTAAGCTATGAGCAGGTCGCCTACCTGGGCGACGACCTGCCCGACCTGCCGGTTATCCGCCGGGTGGGCCTGGGCATGGCCGTGCACAACGCCGCACCGTTCGTGCGCCAACACGCCCACGGTGTCACCCAGGCCCGCGGCGGCGAAGGCGCCGCGCGCGAGTTCTGCGAACTGATCATGCAGGCCCAGGGCACCCTGGACGCTGCCAACGCCAACTACTTGTAAGGCCACCCATGTTCAGCAAGAAAGTTCGCAATTTTGCGCTGCTTGGCGTGATCGCCGCCGTACTGGCGGCGGTCGGCTACTGGAACATCAGCCCCGAGAGCTTCCTCGAGCAGCCCGCGGCCCAGGTCGACGAAAGCGCCATCGACTACTACGCCATCAACGCCCACAGCGTGCAGTTCCTGCCCGACGGCAAGCTGCAGTACGAAATGACCGCCGCCAAGGTCGAGCACCTCAAGGCCAGCGAAGTCACCCTGGTGACCACGCCCGACCTGCACATGTACCGTGGCACCGAGTATCCCTGGCACGTGCAGAGCAAGCGCGCCGAGGTCAACCCGGACGGCAGCGAGGTGGAACTGATCGACGACGTGCGCGTGGCGCGCACCGACGAGAAGCGACGCGAAACCATCATCACCAGCACACGCATGACTGTGTTCCCGCAGAAGCAATATGCGCAGACCGAGCAAGCCGTTAGAATCGACGGCGCCGGTGGCACGACTACGGGCAAAGGAATGAAAGCGTATTTGAAAGAAGGCAGGATGGACCTGCTCTCTAACGTAAGAGGACAGTATGAGGCTCGTTAAAACCATCCCCCTTCTGCTCAGCCTGGGCGTAGCACTGGGAAGCGCGAGCGCCTTCGCCCTGCCGAACGACCGTGACCAGCCGATCCGCATCCAGGCGGACAACGCCCACCTGGACGACAAGCAAGGCGTGGCCACCTACACCGGCGACGTGATCATCACCCAAGGTTCGATGATGATCAAAGGCAACACCGTGACCATGACCCGCGCCGCCAACGGCGACATCGACGTGGTCACCTCGGTGGGCAACCTGGCCTACTTCGAGCAGCAGCAGAGCGCCGCCAAGGCGGACAAGATGAAAGGCTGGGCAGTGACCATCCAGTACCAGGCGCAAAAGGACACGGTAATCCTGACCGACCGCGCCAAGGTCGAGAACGAAGGCAACACCACCGAAGGCGAGAAGATCGTCTACAACACCAAGTCCCAGGTGGCGACCGCCGGCCGTGGCGGCAACGTGACTGCACCGCGTCAGCGTATCGACATGGTCATTCAACCGAAGAAAAAGGCCGAGTAAATGGCAACCCTCAAAGCCCAGCACCTGGCCAAGAGCTACAAGGGCCGGCAAGTCGTGCGCGACGTCAGCCTGTCCATCGATAGCGGCCAGATCGTCGGCCTGCTCGGCCCCAACGGCGCCGGCAAGACCACCTGCTTCTACATGATCGTCGGCCTGGTCCAGGCCGACCAGGGTCGCGTGCTGATCGACAGCCACGACGTCAGCCACCAGCCCATGCACGGCCGCGCCCAGGCCGGCATCGGCTACCTGCCGCAGGAAGCCTCGATCTTCCGCAAGCTGTCGGTGGCCGACAACATCATGGCGATCCTCGAGACGCGCAAGGACCTCGACCGCGATGGCCGGCGCAAGGAGCTGGAAAGCCTGTTGCAGGAGTTCCACATCAGCCACATCCGCGACAACCTGGGCATGAGCCTGTCCGGTGGTGAACGCCGCCGTGTCGAGATCGCCCGTGCCCTGGCCACCGCGCCCAAGTTCATCCTGCTGGACGAACCCTTCGCCGGTGTCGACCCGATCTCGGTCGGCGACATCAAGCAGATCATCCACCACCTCAAGAACAAGGGCATCGGTGTACTGATCACCGACCACAACGTTCGCGAGACCCTGGATATCTGCGAAACCGCCTACATCGTCAACGATGGCCAGCTGATCGCCGAAGGCGACGCCGAGACCATCCTGGCCAACCAGCTGGTCAAGGAAGTGTACCTGGGGCACGAGTTCCGACTCTGACCCGTTCTGCCCGCGGCACTGGCGCACAGGCCTGATCGATACTTAAGTTGTTACAGTGCTCCAGTGCCCGGTCTCGAAAACAGGCTGTTCGCTTTTCGCGGCGTGCTGGGCACGCTGCCAGCGTCGCCAAAAGAGAACGTATTTCCGAGACCGGGCACTAGGCAAACGCTGCAATTTCAGGCATATAACTTGCTTAAAATCGGCGCCCAAGCGCCCTACGTGTAGTGGATGGCGCATGCGCGCCGGCGAACAAGGTATTAAGCCCCTGCCATGAAACCATCGCTCGTCCTAAAAATGGGCCAGCAACTGACGATGACCCCGCAGTTGCAACAGGCCATCCGTCTGCTCCAGCTCTCTACCCTGGACCTCCAGCAGGAAATCCAGGAAGCGCTGGAGTCCAACCCGATGCTCGAACGTCAGGAAGACGGCGACGATTTCGACAACAGCGACCCGATGGCGGACAACGCCGAAAGCAAGCCGGCCGCCGAAACCCAGGACAACAGCTTCCAGGAGCCGACCACCAGCGCCGAACCCCTCGAAGACGGCGAGTGGGCCGAGCGCATTCCCAACGAACTGCCGGTCGACACCGCCTGGGAAGACATCTACCAGACCAGCGCCAGCAGCCTGCCCAGCAACGATGACGACGAGTGGGACTTCACCACCCGTACCTCGGTGGGCGAGAGCCTGCAGAGCCACCTGCTCTGGCAGCTCAACCTGGCGCCGATGTCCGACACCGACCGCCTGATTGCAGTGACCCTGATCGACAGCATCAACGAACAGGGCTACCTGGAGGACAGCCTCGAGGAAATCTGCGCAGGCTTCGACCCCGAGCTCGACATCGAGCTGGACGAGGTCGAGGCGGTGCTGCATCGCATCCAGCAATTCGAACCCGCCGGCATCGGCGCCCGCTCGCTGGGTGAATGCCTGTTGCTGCAACTGCGCCAACTGCCGGCCTCGACGCCATGGATGAGCGAGGCGCAGCGCCTGGTCAGCGACTTCATCGACCTGCTCGGCAGCCGCGACTACAGCCAGCTGATGCGGCGCATGAAGCTCAAGGAAGATGAGCTGCGCCAGGTCATCGAGCTGGTACAGACCCTGAACCCGCGCCCAGGCTCGCAGATCGAGTCCAGCGAACCGGAGTACGTGGTGCCGGACGTGATCGTGCGCAAGGACAGCGAGCGCTGGCTGGTAGAGCTCAACCAGGAAGCGGTGCCGCGCCTGCGGGTCAACCCGCAATACGCCGGATTCGTCCGCCGCGCCGACACCAGCGCCGATAACACCTTCATGCGCAACCAGTTGCAGGAAGCGCGCTGGTTCATCAAGAGCCTGCAAAGCCGAAACGAGACACTGATGAAGGTGGCGACGCAGATCGTCGAGCACCAGCGCGGTTTCCTCGACCACGGCGACGAGGCCATGAAGCCGCTGGTGCTGCACGATATCGCCGAGGCGGTGGGCATGCACGAGTCGACCATCTCGCGGGTGACCACGCAGAAATACATGCACACGCCACGTGGCATCTACGAACTGAAATACTTTTTCTCGAGCCACGTCAGCACCGCCGAAGGCGGAGAATGCTCGTCCACGGCGATCCGCGCGATCATCAAGAAACTGGTGGCGGCGGAAAATCAGAAAAAGCCATTGAGTGACAGCAAGATCGCTGGTTTACTGGAGGCACAAGGCATCCAGGTAGCCCGTCGCACCGTCGCCAAGTACCGCGAATCGCTGGGGATCGCCCCATCGAGCGAGCGCAAGCGACTGATGTAGCCCGGGATGTGCCACAGCGTTTCAGTGGCAGGTGCAAGACCTGCCTCTTTATGCACGGGCAACAAAGGAGAAGCTGTATGCAAGTCAACATCAGTGGACAGCATGTAGAAGTCACCCAACCACTGCGCGATTACGTGCTCGAGAAGCTCGCCCGCGTGGAGGGCCATTTCGACAAGATCACCAATGCAACGGTGATCATGAAAGTCGAAAAGCTGCAGCAGAAGGTTGAAGCCACACTCCAGATTCCCGGTGGCGAAGTGGTCGCCAACGCCGAACACCAAGACATGTATGCCGCGATCGATGCCCTGGCTGACAAGCTCGACCGCCAACTGAAAAAACACAAGGAAAAACAGCAAAGCCTGCTGCAAGGTGCAGCCGCCCGCTGATCCCCCTCATCCATGATCCGACTTGAAACCATCCTGACCCCCGGCCGTTCCCTGGTGAACGTGCCGGGCGGCAGTAAAAAGCGCGCCCTGGAAAAGGTCGCCACCCTGATCGCCGAGCAAGTACCCGAGCTGGAGATGCAAGACGTCTTCGACAAGCTCATCGCTCGCGAAAAGCTGGGCTCCACCGGTTTTGGCAATGGCATCGCCATTCCCCATTGCCGGCTTGTGGGCTGCACCGCGCCAGTGAGCGCCTTGCTGCACCTGGACGCCCCCATCGATTACGACGCCATCGACGGTGCCCCGGTCGACCTGCTGTTTGTGCTGCTGGTCCCGGAAGCTGCCACCGATGCCCACCTTGAATTGCTGCGCCAGATCGCCAGCATGCTCGATCGCAAGGAGGTTCGCGATCGCCTGCGTGCCGCCGACAGCAGCGAGGCCCTGTTCCAGGTCGTCCTGGACGTACAGAACGAGCACTGACCATGCGCCTGATCATCGTCAGCGGCCGCTCCGGCTCCGGCAAGAGCACCGCCCTGGACGTGCTAGAAGACAACGGCTACTACTGCATCGACAACCTGCCGGCGGGTCTGTTGCCGCAGTTGGCGGAAAACGCGCTGATCAACACCGAGCTGCTACAGCCCAAGGTGGCGGTGTCCATCGACGCGCGCAACCTGCCCAGCCATCTGTCACGCTTCCCGACCCTGCTCCAGGAGGCGCGCGCCCGGCACATCCAGTGTGACGTGTTGTACCTGGACGCCGACGAGGACACCCTGCTCAAGCGCTTCTCGGAAACCCGTCGCCGCCACCCGCTGACCAACGACAGCCGTTCGCTGGCCGAGGCTATTCGCGTCGAAAGCGAGCTGCTGGGGCCGATCGCCGACCTGGCCGACCTCAAGATCGACACCACCAACCTGAACCTGTACCAGCTGCGCGACTCGATCAAGCTGCGCCTGCTCAACCAGCCGGAGCCGGGGACCGCGTTCCTGGTCGAGTCGTTTGGCTTCAAGCGTGGCATGCCGGTGGATGCCGACGTGGTGTTCGACGTGCGCTGCCTGCCCAACCCCTACTGGAAGCCGGAACTTCGCGAGCATTCCGGCCTCGAACAGCCGGTAATCGACTACCTGGCAACCCAGCCGGATGTCGAGGAGATGTTCCAGGATATCTCCAGCTACCTGCTCAAGTGGCTACCGCGCTTCGCCGCCAGCAACCGCGCCTATGTCACCGTGGCCATTGGCTGCACCGGTGGCCATCACCGTTCGGTTTACATCACCGAGCGGCTCGGCCAGTTGCTCCAGCAATCCCTGAAAAACGTCCAGGTCCGCCATCGCGACCTCTAGCCCACAGGATATCCGCCCCACGATGCCCGCCCGCGAAATCACCATCATCAACAAGCTGGGCCTGCACGCCCGGGCGGCCGCCAAGTTCGTCGGCGTGGCCGGGCGCTTCCCCTGCCAGGTGCGGGTCGGTCGCGCGCCGGACAAGCTGGTGGATGGCAAGAGCATCATGGCGGTGATGATGCTCGCCGCCGGCAAGGGCACCCCGGTGCACCTGCACACCGAGGGCGAGCAGGACGCTGAAGCCATGGATGCACTGGTCGCGTTGATCGAGAACTTCTTCGACGAAGGCGAGTGACTGATACAACGCGGCCCCTGTAGGAGCGGCCTTGTGCCGCGAAAGGGCCGCAAAGCGGCCCCAGCAATATTGGTTTGATGCATAAATCGCAGGGGCGCTTCGCCCCCTTTCGCGACACAAGGCCACTCCTACAGGGGGCAGTGCCAGGCTCAGGACATCGCCGTATCCATCACCATCATCAAGCAGAACCCGACACACAGCCCCAGGCTCGCCAGGCGATGATGCCCGTTGCTGCGTGACTCGGGGATAATCTCCTGGGTCACCACCAGCAACATCGCCCCCGCCGCGCAGGCCAGGCCCAGCGGCAGCAACAGTTCGGCGATGTTCACCAGCCAGGCACAGATCACCGCGGCCAGCGGTTCGACCAACCCCGATGCCGCACCGATCAGGAACGCCTTGAAGCGCGGCATGCCCGCCCCTGCCAGCACCAGCGCGATCACCAGGCCCTCCGGCACATCCTGCAGCGCGATGCCCATGGCCAGGCTATCGGCATCAGGCATCCCGCCTCCGGCGGAAACCCCGATGGCCATACCCTCGGGGATGTTGTGGGCAATGATGGCAATGACGAACAGCCAGATCCGCGCGGCGATTACCGGTTGCTGCTCACTGCCGACCAGAGCCTGCGGCGAAGCACCGGAGACCTTGAGGTCGACCAGGAACAGGCACAACGCGCCGAACAACAGGCCGCTGCTGATCACACCACCGGCGCCCCATGGGCTGAAGCCGATGGCCTGGGCCGCATCCAGCCCGGGAATGATCAGCGAGAACGCGGTGGCCGCCAACATCACCCCGGCACCAAAACCGAGCAAGGTGTCGGCCACGGCCACTGGCATGTTGCGGATTACCAGCACCGGCACTGCGCCCAAGGCCGTCCCCAATGCGCACAGTGCTCCGCCCTCCAGGGCTCGCAACATGCGCGGTTCCAGGTCCAGCCAGGCGATGCCCCGCGACACCAGCAATGCGGTGCCGACCAGCAACAGCACGGTCCCAAGCGCCAGGCGGAACAGGCGCACACTGCTGACAGACATCACCTCGGAGCGCATACCGGTCAGACTCACTTCAGGGCTTCAAGGTAGCGGCGTTCCACTTCGGTCCAGTCGACCACGTTGTAGAAGGCGCCAATGTACTCAGGACGGCGGTTCTGGTACTTCAGGTAATAGGCGTGCTCCCAGACATCCAGGCCGAGGATCGGTGTGTTGCCGTGCATCAGCGGGCTGTCCTGGTTACCGCTACTCTCCACCACCAGCGTTTTGCGCGGGGTCACGCTGAGCCAGGCCCAGCCACTGCCGAACCGGGTCAGCGCGGCCCTGGTGAAGGCCTCCTTGAACGCCTCGAAACCACCGAGCTGCTGGTCAATGGCCTTGGCTACCTGACCCTCGGGTTGGCCACCGCCCTTGGGCGACATGACGGTCCAGAACAACGTGTGGTTGGCATGGCCGCCGCCCTGGTTGACCACCGCCCCTTGCAGTTTCTCGGGCAGTTGCTTGACCGCGCCCACCAGTCGCTCCACCGGCCATTCGGCCCATTCGGTGCCCTCGATGGCGGCGTTGAGGTTGTTGATGTAGGTCTGATGGTGCTTGCTGTGGTGGATCTCCATGGTCTGGGTGTCGATGTGCGGTTCCAGCGCATCGTAGGCGTAGGGCAACGCAGGCAAGGTATGTGGCATGTCAATGGATTCCGTAGGCAGGTTTGCGATCCGTGATGTCCGCGTGCGCGACCAGCTCGCTGGCTGCGGGCGCCTGGCGGTTCAGCAGGCGCTCGGTACGCGGGTATTGGCCGTACTCGGCGATGAAACTCAGCAGTTCGGTGTAGGTGCGCCCGCTGTGGCGCAAGGCCGTGTCGCGCAGGGCCTGGGGCAGGCGCGGATCCTGGCTGGCCTGGAGCAGCCGCTGGTGCGCCGCGCACAGGTAGTCGGCGCTTTCGTGCGGCTGGTTCAGGCGCAGGTGCAGCTCGGCCAGGTTGTGGTGGGCGATGACCAGTGCGGCCACCGCCTCGTCGACGTCATGCCAGCGCTCGAACAGCACCTGGGCCAAGGCCAGTGCTTGCAGGTAGTGCTCCCGGGCGTCGACCAGCTCGCCCTGCTCGAACAGGCGGTTTGCATCTTGGGTGGTGCGTTTCCAATGCTGCATGACGTGCCTCCTGGGCGGCCCGGGTCAGATGCCGCCAGCGGTAAGTTTTTCCGGGTCCAGCAGCGCCTCGAGCTGGTCACGCGACAAGTCGGTGTGCTCCAGCGCCACGTCGATGATCGGTCGACCCTGCTGGTAGGCGGTCTTGGCGATCTCGGCAGCCTTGAGGTAGCCGATGATCGGGTTGAGTGCGGTGACCAGGATCGGGTTGCGCGACAACGCCTCCTTGAGCTTGCCCTCGTTGACCTTGAAGCTGGCAATCGCCTTGTCGGCCAGCAGGCGGCTGACGTTGGCCATCAGCTCGATGCTCTCCAGCAGGTTGCGGGCGATTACCGGCAACATCACGTTGAGCTCGAAGTTGCCCGACTGGCCGGCGACGGCGATGGTGGCGTCGTTGCCAATCACCTGGGCGGCGACCATGGCGGTGGCCTCCGGGATCACCGGGTTGACCTTGCCCGGCATGATCGACGACCCCGGCTGCAGGCCTTGCAGCTCGATCTCGCCAAGGCCGGCGAGCGGGCCGGAGTTCATCCAGCGCAAGTCGTTGGCGATCTTCATCAGCGCCACGGCGGTAGTCTTGAGCTGGCCGGACAGGGCCACAGCGGTGTCCTGGGAGCCGATCAGGGCGAACAGGTTCTCGCCCGGGGTGAACGCGACACCGGTCAGCCCGCTGAGCTGGCGGGCGAAGCCGGCCGCGAACTGCGGATGGGCGTTGATCCCGGTGCCTACCGCGGTGCCGCCCTGGGCCAGCGCCTGCAAGCTCGGCAGGGTCGCCTCGAGATGCGCCTGGGCGCCTTTGATCTGCGCGGCCCAGCCGCCGAGCACCTGGCTCATGCGCACCGGCATGGCGTCCATCAGGTGGGTGCGGCCGGTCTTGACGTATTTGTGCACCTCGGCGGCCTTGGCCTCGATCACCTGGCTCAGGTGACCCAGGGCTGGCAACAACTGCTCGTGCAGGGCCAGCGCGGCGCTGACGTGGATGGTGGTGGGGATGATGTCGTTGCTGCTCTGGCCGCAATTGACATGGTCATTGGCGTTGACCGGTTCGCCCAGCACCCGGCTGGCCAGGGTGGCGATCACCTCGTTGGCGTTCATGTTCGAACTGGTGCCGGAGCCTGTCTGGAACACATCCACCGGGAAGTGCTGGATGAAGTCGCCGCCCAGCAGCTGTTCCACCGCCTTGACGATGGCCTCGCCCTGCCCCGCGCTCAGCTGCGAAAGCTCGATGTTGGCCTTGGCCGCCGCGGCCTTGGCCAGCAGCAACGCACGGATGAACTGGCCCGGCATCGGCTGGCCGCTGACCGGGAAGTTGTCGACCGCGCGCTGGGTCTGGGCACCGTACAGGGCCTGGGCCGGCACCTGCAGTTCACCCATGCTGTCGCGCTCGATACGGGTATCACTCATCTTCAAGTCCTTGCATCAGTTCTTCGGGAGAAATCGACGGCAGCAGCACGCAATTGGCGAGCTGCATCGCATAGGGTTGCCAGCGCTGGTTGTGCTCGCAGCGGTCGAGGTTGCGCAGGTCGAGCAACGGTCGCCAGGCCTGGTCCAGGCACAGGCAGCGCCAATGCCAGGGCAACATGCGGTCGTTGGCGGTATCCAGCAGCAGGCGCAAGGCGGTCAGGGCCACCGTCCAGGGCGAGGTTTCGGTGCAGCACACCAGGTAGCGACCCTCGGCCAGGTAATGGTCGATCAGGCGTGGCTCGTCAGGCTCGAGCGCGCAGCGAATACGCCGGCTGAGCCAGCGCCAGTTTTCCAGGTAGGGCAGTTCGTGGAGCACAGGTTTCATGAGCAACACCACGGCAGACAAGTATCGACAATGATTATTAAATGATAATCAAAATCATTTCAATACTAATCAGCCGTGTTGTTCCACGCTTGTGTGTGACTCTCCCCAGACAGACATTCACTCAACCTGGGTCAGTGACGGGTACTCAGGCCCTCGATCAGAAGCGAAGCACCCACGATCATTCCTGGGTAACTGTCACCATCGTTACCGACCGCCTTGATCTGTTGAAAGAGCGTCAGCAGAGGCACCTCTATCACGAACGGCTTGAGGCGATACTGCATCACCCCCTGCTCTACCCAGGTGCCAGTACCACGAATTTTGAAATGCCCGGTGCTGATATCGAGTTTCAGCAGGCGCACCTCATCAACCAACACGCCTTGCCCCATACGAACAAGTAGTTCCACCTGACTGGCCAGGCCGGGCGCAAAGGCCAAGTTGCGGGCCCGGGTATATGGCAACGTTGCATTGCCCGTATTGTCCAGGCCCAGCCGTCTCGCCGATTCGACATTCAAGGCATAACGAACAAGTCGCCCCCCCTCCACGAACGCAGCGCTATTGGGTGCGCAGCCCTGCAGATCAAACGGCAGGCTACCCACGGCCTTCTCCCGCCGAGGCGACTCATGAATGGTGATTTCAGGGGCGAACAACGGCCTTGAGAGTTGGCCGGCCAACACCGATCGCCCTTCGCTCACCGCCTGACCATCGACCGCTTGAATGAACGCATCCAGCAACAACACACTGGCAGCGGGAGAAAACACATGCGCACAGCATTCGACAGGAAGCCTGCGCTCGCCAACCGGAATACTGGCCTTGCGCGCTACCCATGCCCCGAACTCCTGCGGATCTCCCAGACCAGGCAAATCCCGCGAGAGCCTGAATTCACCCCTGCTGGGTGGAATACCTCTATTGCCAGCATCGGCCAGGCATTGCAGGCGATAGAGGGTATCTCGGTACCCGCCAACGAAGCCCCGGCTATTGCCATAAGCCTGAATCTGGGCAGTAGCCGAAAAAGCGATACGCGTCGTTTGAAAGCGTTGACCGGTCGATTGCATACCATTCTTGCATGCTTCGACTACTTGTTCGGTGCGAGCACAGGCTTTGCGCCAATCGTGAAACAGGTCTAGATCGGTGTAGTCCCAAGCCAGGTCCTGCACATCGGCCAAGCCTGCAAAGGGATCCGCTGGTGAAAAGCTGGTACGGGCCACGATTTCCTTGACCAGCTCGTCAGGCTCAAAAGGTTGCTTCAGGGCGACGAGGCATTTGCCGACACGGCCGTCGATGAAGAGGGTCGCGCGCACCTGATGCTCCTCGCGAAGATGCAGGCGACTCAAGTCCTCAGCCGTGCCTTTCTGCACGACCTCATAGCGCCTGCTAATCGCCACCTCGCAATCATAAGGCGTCAAGCGTTGAAAACTATCTAACAACGCGTGCACCTTGCCCTGTAGTTGAAGCACATCGGAGGCATCAAGCCGATGGCTGTCAATGTCGATTAACATATACATCACTCACATTGGAAGGCTGGCCATCATGCAAGTGAAGCGACATGGCAGAGCGTTACATAATTAGCACCCAGGCCTGCACTCAACTGCCAGCGACAGTCATGCGCTCAATCAGCACCGAGCCGCAGTGAATATTGCTGCGAGTCTCGATATCGCTGCCAATGGCGACGATCTGCTGGAACATGTCTTTCATGTTGCCAGCAATGGTCACTTCCTGCACGGCATGCTGGATCTCGCCATTCTCGACCCAAAAGCCCGCCGCGCCACGGGAATAATCGCCAGTGACCATGTTCAGGCCATGGCCCATCAGCTCGGTGACCAACAAGCCACGGCCCATGCGCCGGATCAGGGCGGCCTGGTCTTCCACGCCATGGGTCACGTACAGGTTGTGCACGCCCCCAGCGTTGGCGGTGCTGGGCAACTGCAGCTTGCGCCCCGAATAAGTCCCGAGGATATAGGACACCAGCTCGCCCTTGTCGACGAACGGCTTGGCATAGGTCGCCAGGCCATCGCCATCGAACGCCGCGCTGCCCAGCGCACGCGGAATGTGCGGACGCTCGTCGAGGGTCAACCAGGTGGGGAACAGGCGCTGGCCGATGGTGCCTTCGAGGAACGACGACTTGCGGTACAGGTTGCCCCCGGAAATGGCCGAGAGGAAGCTGCCGAACAGTCCGCCCGCCAGCTCCGCCGAGAACAGCACCGGCACCTCGCAGGTTGCCACCGGGCGCGCGCCCAGGCGGCTGGCGGCGCGCTGCGCGGCACGCTGGCCAATGCTGCGCGGGTCGGCCAGCAAATTGCCCTGGCGGTTGACGTCGTACCAGTAGTCGCGCTGCATCTGCCCGTCGCCTTCGGCGATCATCACGCAGCTCAGGCTGTGCCGGGTGGAGGCGTAGCCACCGATGAAACCGTGGCTATTGCCATACACCCGCACGCCCTGGTGGGTATTGAGGGTGGTGCCGTCGGCATTGAGGATCCGCGGGTCGGCGTCAAAGGCAGCAGCCTCGCAGGTCAGTGCCATCTCGATGGCCTGCTCCGGCTCGATATCCCAGTCGTGGTACAGGTCCAGGTCGGGGATTTCGCGGGCCATCAGCGCCGCATCGGCAAGGCCCGAGCACTCGTCCTCGGAGGTATGCCTGGCAATCGCCAGGGCTGCGGCGACGGTTTCACGAATGGCATCAGGGCCGCTCGCCGAGGTGCTGGCCGAACCTTTGCGCAGGCCAACATAGAGGGTGATGCCGAAACCCTGATCGCGATTGAACTCGACCGTCTCGACTTCACGCTGGCGCACCGTGGTGGACAGGCCCTGCTCCAGCGACACTGCCACTTCGCAGGCGCTGGCGCCCTGGCGGCGCGCCTCGGCGACGATCGCCTCGACCTGTTCCTGCAACGCCGGCAGGTCCTTGGGGCCTACGCTCTGGACTGCACTCATGGTTCTCTCCACTGAAAATTCTGCGTACGGCTTGGGTCATTCTACGACCGGGCCGGACAAGCGGCCCCCGACTGGTTATCATGGCGGCGATTTCTTGCGGACTGCCCCCATGGTTGATTCTTACGACGACGCCTTCGATGGCGAAAAAAGCAAAACCCAGATCAAGCGCGAGCTGCATGCGCTGGTCGAACTCGGCGAGCGCCTGACCACGCTCAAGGCCGATACCCTGGCGCGCCTGCCGCTGACCGACGAACTGCGCAAGGCCCTGGACGAAGCCAGCAAGCACACCGCCCATGGCGCCCGCAAACGCCACATGTCGTTCGTCGGCAAGCTGATGCGCGTGCAGGACCTGGATGCCATCCATGCCGTGCTCGAGCAGGTCGACAGTTCGACCCGCCAGTACAACGAACGCTTCCACGGCCTCGAGCGCTGGCGCGACCGTCTGATCGACGGCAACGACGAAGACCTCGAGCGCTTCGTCAACGAGTACCCCGACACCGATCGCCAGCACCTGCGCTCGCTGATCCGTCATGCCCAGCATGAAAAAGCGCGGAACAAACCGCCTGCCGCTGCGCGCAAGGTGTTCAAGTACATCCGCGACCTCGACGAGACCCAGCGCGGCCTGCGTTGAGGCCATCGCGGGCCAGGTCGCTTCGGCGCAGCGCCGCTCCCACGCAGCCTTCGCAGGCATCTGTGGGAGCGGCGCCGCGCCGATGCGACTTGCCCCGCGCTCATTGATCAAGCCCCTGTACCACCGACGGTGATCGCATCCAGCTTCAGGGTCGGCTGGCCAACGCCCACCGGCACCGACTGCCCATCCTTGCCACAGGTCCCCACGCCGCTGTCCAGCGCCAGGTCGTTGCCGACCATCGACACCCGGCTCATCGCTTCCGGCCCGTTACCGATCAGGGTCGCGCCCTTCACCGGCGCGGTAATCTTGCCATCCTCGATCAGGTAGGCTTCGCTGGTGGAAAACACGAACTTGCCGCTGGTGATATCCACCTGGCCGCCGCCCAGGTTGGCGCAGTAGATGCCCTTCTTCACCGACCGGATGATTTCCTCCGGATCGCTGTCGCCGGCACGCATGTAGGTGTTGGTCATGCGCGGCATCGGCAGGTGCGCGTAGGACTCGCGGCGGCCGTTGCCGGTTACCGCCATGCCCATCAGACGGGCGTTGAGCTTGTCCTGCATGTAGCCCTTGAGGATGCCGTTCTCGATCAGCGTGGTGCACTCGGTCGGCGTGCCTTCGTCGTCGACACTCAGCGAGCCACGACGGCCCTTGAGCGTGCCGTCATCGACGATGGTGCACAGGCTCGAGGCTACTTTCTCGCCGATCCTGCCACTGAACGCCGAGCTGCCTTTGCGGTTGAAGTCGCCTTCCAGGCCATGCCCCACAGCCTCGTGCAGCAGCACACCGGACCAGCCCGAACCGAGCACCACCGGCAGCGTGCCGGCCGGGGCCGGGATCGCCTCGAGGTTGACCAAGGCCTGGCGCAGCGCCTCGCGGGCATAGCCCATCACCCGATCTTCGGTGAAGTAGCTGTAGTCGGTACGCCCGCCGCCACCCTGCCCGCCACGCTCGCGGCGGCCGTTGTGCTCGACGATGACACTGACATTGAAGCGCACCAGCGGACGCACATCGGCGGCCAGGCTGCCATCGGCGGCGGCCACCAGGATGCGCTCCCAGACACCGGCCATGCTCACGCTGACCTGCTGGATACGCGAATCGAGGGCGCGGGTGGCAATGTCGACCTTCTTGAGCAGCTCGACTTTCTCGGCACGGCTCAGCACATCCAGCGGGTTGTCCTGGCCGTACAGCTCGGTCACCGCCTGGCTGCGGAAGGCCTGGACCTTGCCGTGCTGCCCGGCGCGGGAGATCGAGCGGGCGGCACGCGCCGCCGAGGTCAGGGCTTCGAGGTTGATCGCGTTGCTGTAGGCGAAGCCGGTCTTCTCGCCGGACTGGGCACGCACGCCCACACCTTGGTCGAGGTTGAAACTGCCCTCTTTGACGATGCCGTCTTCAAGCGCCCAGGTTTCCGAGACCTGGCCCTGGAAGTACAGGTCGGCGGCGTCGATGCCGGGCCCGGCCAGATCGCCCAGCACCGTCTGCAGGCTATCTAGGGTCAAACCGCCGGGGGCCAGGAGCTGCTCGCTGACGGTGGATAGAATCTCGCTCATAGTCACTCCGAGGTATGCGCAGGCCGCAAAGCGTCCTGCGAGAAAAAGCGCCGGTGAGTCAGCACCGGCATGCGCGCCCGGATGGACGCTTGTTCTTCAGGGTCGCGGGTGGCGAGCAATACCGCTTCACCCCGCGCCTGTTGCACGACGATTCGCCCCCAGGGGTCGATGATCGCCGCTTGGCCATGGGTTTCCCGTGGCCCTGGATGCAAGCCGCCCTGGGCCGCCGCCAGCACGTAGCACTGGGTCTCGATGGCTCGGGCGCGAATCAGCACTTCCCAGTGCGCCGCCCCGGTCACCGCGGTGAACGCCGCCGGGGCGCTGATCAACTCGGCCCCGGCGGCGCGCAAGGCGCTGTACAACTCGGGGAAACGCAGGTCGTAGCACACCGACAGGCCCAGGCGGCCGACCGGCGTGTCGGCCACCACCACCTGGCTGCCGTGGGCATAGTCATCGGATTCCCGGTAACGCCCGCGGTTGTCGGCCACGTCCACGTCGAACAGGTGCAGCTTGTCGTAGCGCGCGGCAATCTCGCCGTGTTCGTCGACCAGCAGCGAGCAAGCATGCGCCTTGGCTCCAGGCTGGCCGACCGGCGGTAGCGGCAAGGTACCGGCGACAATCCATAACCTGAGGTCACGGGCGGTGCGTTTCAACCACGGTAGGATCGGCCCTTCGCCCAAGGCCTCGGCGCGGCCGATGGCGGCTGCGTCGCGCCGGCCCATGGCGGCGAAGTTTTCCGGCAGCACCGCCAGCCGTGCGCCGCCGGCTGCGGCCCGCTCCAGCAGCGCCGTGGCGCGTTGCAGGTTGGCCAGGACATCGTCTTGGCTGACCATCTGGATCACAGCTGACGTCATGACCACCCCAGGCTTACTTGTCGAAAGGTTTCACAAAAGTGATTTTAGGCTCTTTGACCGGACCCTCGACGCGATAATGCACGCTGGCGAAGCGCGCCACCCGGTCGCCGATCAGCCGATCGACCAGGAACAGCGCGCCGCCGACAGCCGGCGCGCCGATGATCAGCGCCGCCAGCGGCAGGTTGTTGGTGACCGGCAGGGTGACCAGCAGCTTGGCATCGACCCGATCGCGGACGAAGTCCAGGGTGCCGTCCAGTTCGAAATTACTCGAGGGGCCGGTGACGGAGATTGGCTCGCGGGTCACGTACACGCCTTCGCTGGCCACCAGCAGGCCCTTGACCCGGTCATAGGCCAGGCCCTTGCTGAACAGGTCGGAGAAGTCCAGGCGCAGGCGCCGGCCAATGGAGTTGAAGTTGAGCAGGCCGAACACCCGCAGGGCCTGGGCGCTGCCCTCGACTTCGACGAACTGGCCCGAGCGCAGCGCCGCGTCGAGGCTGCCGGAATAACGGTTGAGGCTGACCCAGGCCGGCGAACCCGGCCAGCGGCCATCGACGTCCATGCGAAAATCGCGGCTGGTAACCGTGGGCGCAAAGCCCCAGGCCTTTAGCACGTCAGCGAGGTTCTTGCCGTCGATACGCCCTTTGTACCAGCTCGCGGTGCTCCCCGGGGTACCTTCCCAGCCGCCACTGCCGTCGATGTGCAAGCCCTTCAGGTCGAGGTCGATATCGCTCATGGCCATGCCCTGCGCGGTCTGGCGCAACTTCAGGCTGGCGCTGCCGAACAGATCGTCGCCGCGGTACAGCTTGTCGATGGTCAGGTCCAGCGGCGGTACCTTGCGCGGGTCGACGCCGGCCAGCGGGTCGGGCCCGTGCTCGGCTTCAGCCTCGGCGGGGTCGGCCGGCGGCAGGCGCAAGGTCTGCAGGCGGATGCTCATCGGCGTCGTCTTGGCGTCGGGGATCCGTGCGTTGCCGATGACTTCCTTGCTGTCCAGGCGCAGGTCCCAGGCCGGGCCACCGCGGGCCAGGCGAATCACGCTCTGGTTGAGATCCATGCCGAAGGCCTTCAACTGGCCGATGCTCAAATCGACGCTTTGCAGGTTCTGCCGGGCATTGCCGCCCGGGTCCTGGCCGCCAAGTCGCTCCAATTGTTGCTGCCACGGCGCCAGATCCAGCGCCTCGAGCCGGCCGCGCACACGCAGGCCCTGGCCGGCTGGCAGGCTGGCATCACCCGTGCCCAGCAGCAGCTCGCCGCGGCCCTGGCCCAGTTTGTCGGCGGGGGCAGCGTAGGCAAAGCGGGCAAGGTCGCTGTAGCTGGCATCGACACGCCGCTCGGGGCCCTGCAAGGTCAGGCTGAAACGGCTGTCACGGGTTTCCCCGCGGGCCTTGCCGAACGGCGCCGGCAGGTCGATGGCCAGGCCTTTGAGCGACGAGTTGACGGCCAGGCGATTGTCACGGCTGCCCAGCGTCACCTGCAGCTGGTACGGCAGGTCACCCGACACTGGCAGGGCCTGCTTGACCTGCAGCCAGTCGGTAAGCGCCTTGAGGCCGACCTGGCCTGTGGCATTGATACGGGTCTGGATATTGCCGCCCTGGCCTTCGGCGACGATCTGCGCGCTGACCGGCTTGCCGAAGGCGTTCAGGCTGATGTCCCTGCCACTCAGGCCCTTGTCTAAGTCGAAGCTGAAGTCGCCTTTCAGGCTGCTCAGCTCCAGGGTTGGCGGTGCCACCTTGAGCGTCGCATCCTGGGTGGCGAAATCCACCAGCACCTTGGGGCGCTGGCCGTGGGCCAGCGGGATGTCCAGCTTGACCTTGCCCTTGAGCGGGCCCTCGCCTTCCCAGCCGGCGAAGATCTCGCCGGTACCAATGGGCGCATCCTTGAGAATCTTCAAGCCATCGCCGAGGCTGCCGTCGAAATCGCCGTCAAGGAACAGGTGGCTGTGCTGGTCGCCTTCGACATGGGGAATGTTGACGCTGACATCGCTGACCTGGGTGTCCAGCAACAGGCCGTGGTTGGCCTGGATGCGCACCCCGGTATCTTCGATATAGACGTTGCCATCGACCTGTTGCACCTGCGGCCAGCCTGGCTGGAAGTCCAGCGCGGCGTCGTGCACCTTGAAGAACAGGCTGATGTCGCGGGCATGGGGCGGCGCGTTGTGGTGCAGCGAGCCCTGGTACTGGAAGTACCCTTCGTCGACATTGCCCTTGACGATGGCGCTGCGCAGCCACTCGTCCAGCGCCGGGCTGAGCACCTCGGGCAGGTACTTGGCGGTGTAGCGCCCGTCGCCCTCGGTGAGGCCGACGCGCAAATCCATGTAGTCCTCGTGGCCCGGCTCCAGGTGGATGCGGATCAGGAAGTCGGCGGCGATCTTGCCCTCGTCGCCCAGCACCTTGATGTAGGGAGCGACCAGGGTGAAGGCCTGCTTGTTCAGGGTCCAGGTCAGGCGCGCGTTGGCTTTCGGGTAGTGCCAGGGTTTGCCGAAGATCGGGTACAGGTGCAGCATGAACGCCTGGGTATCCAGGCGCAGCTCGCCATGGCCAAGGTCGCCGCTGATGGCCCCGGTGACGTTACCGGCGGCCGGGGCGCCGTGGTAGGCATCGAAGCCGACCTTCTCCAGGTTGGCGGCAAACTGCACGCGCTGGTCGCCCTCGGCCTTGGGCCGGATGTCCAGGCGCACGTTGCGCAGGGCACCGGTGACCTTGAGCGCATCGACCACGGTCATGAGTTTTTCCGGCAGTGGCGCCAGGGCGTCGATCAGCGGCGTCAACGGGGTCAGGTCAAGGCGGTCGGCCTGCACCTGCCAGCTTTCCTCGGCCGGGGTTGCGCCCTCGCGCTGTGCCAGTTGCAGGTGGGATTCCCAGCGAGTCTTGCCAAGGCTCATGGCCAATGAATCGACGGTGACATCGAAGCCCTGGTCCTGGCGCTGGAACCAGGCCGAGACGGCCAGGTTGTCCAGCGTGATAGCCTTGCGCCCGGTGTAGGCACCCTTGAGTCGCGGGGCATTCAGGCGTACCACGGCCTGCTGCAACTGGCCCTGGTTCCAGTCGATCCAGAACTCACCACCGGCACGCAAGGTGCTGGCCTGCCACTGGCCCAGGAACTTCGGCGGCAGCCACCGCCCCCAGTCGCTTTGCGGCAGGCTCAGGTAGGCTTGCAGGCGCCCGTCGCGCCAGGCCTTGGCGCTGGCGCGGCTGTTCAGGCTCAAGGCCAGTGGCTGGCCATCGGGCAAGGTGGCACGCAGGTCGACACTCTGGCGCGTGGCCCCGGCCTGCAGGCCGAGGCTGACATAGGTGAGGGTGAGCGGGTCGCGCTGCCAGGGGTGCAGGGTGACCTGGCTGTCGAACACATCGATACGGCCCAACTGACGCAGGCGCTTGAGCGCCTCGGTCGGATCAAGGGGTTTGTCATCCTGGCTCGGCAGGCCTTCGAGCGCCCAGGCGCCCTGCTGGTCCTCGCGCAAGATCAGTTGCAAGCCGCTGAGCTGCACGCGCGCCAGGCGCACTTCGCGGGCCTTGAGGCTGGCCCACAGGTCCGGCACCAGCTTGACGTCGTCCAGGCGCAGCGCCGCGGCGCCCTCGCCCAGTTGCAGGTCGCGCACCCGCAGCACCGGCGCCAAGCCACTCCAGCGGCCCTCCAGAGCACCGACATGCACAGGCAGGCCCAGGGCCTGTTCGGCCTTGAGCTCGGCGTCGGCGCGGTATTCAGCGACCAGCGGCAGCAGTTGCCGGCCAAGGCTGACATACAGCGCAACCAGTACCGCCAGCAGGGCGCAGATCCCCAGCCCCCAGCGGGTCAAGGCGCCCAGAACGCGGGTCAGACGTTCCATGGCCATGGCCCTCCAAGTCGTCCCTTAACTATGGCCGGTGTATAGCGCTTTGCCAGCCCGTCCTTGGGGCAACCGCTTTCATGCAGGGTCAGAGCAGCACCACATCGTATTGTTCCTGGGAATACATGGACTCCACCTGGAAGCGAATGGTTCGCCCAATGAACGCCTCCAGTTCGGCGACATTGCCCGATTCTTCGTCGAGCAGACGGTCCACTACCTTCTGGTTGGCGAGCACCCGGTAGCCCTCGGCCTGATAGGCACGTGCCTCGCGCAGGATCTCGCGGAAAATTTCGTAACAGATCGTCTCGGGGGTTTTCAGCTTGCCACGCCCTTGGCACCCCGCGCAGGGCTCGCACAGTACCTGCTCGAGGCTTTCGCGGGTGCGCTTGCGGGTCATCTGCACCAGGCCCAGCTCGGTGATGCCGATGATGTTGGTCTTGGCGTGATCACGCTCGAGCTGCTTCTCCAGGGTACGCAGCACCTGGCGCTGGTGCTCCTCGTCCTCCATGTCGATGAAGTCGATGATGATGATCCCGCCGATGTTGCGCAGGCGCAGTTGCCGGGCAATGGCGGTGGCCGCCTCGAGGTTGGTCTTGAAGATGGTTTCTTCGAGGTTGCGGTGGCCGACGAAGGCCCCGGTGTTGACGTCGATGGTGGTCATTGCCTCGGCAGGATCGACCACCAGGTAGCCGCCGGACTTGAGCGGTACCTTGCGCTCCAGGGCGCGCTGGATTTCATCCTCGACGCCATACAGGTCGAAGATCGGCCGCTCGCCGGGGTAGTGCTCCAGGCGGTCGGCGATTTCTGGCATCAATTCGGCCACGAACTGGGTGGTCTTCTGGAAGGTTTCCCGCGAATCGATGCGGATCTTCTCGATCTTCGGGTTGACCAGGTCACGCAGGGTGCGCAGGGCCAGGCCCAGGTCCTCGTAGATGACCGTGGGCGCGCCGCAGGTCTGGATCTGCGAGCCGATTTGCTCCCATAGGCGACGCAGGTAGCGGATGTCCTGGAAAATATCCTCGGCCCGGGCGCCTTCGGCGGCGGTGCGCAGGATGAAGCCGCCGGCGTCTTTCATATCTTCCTGGGCCATGCAGTCGGTGACCACCTGCTTGAGGCGCTCGCGCTCGGCTTCTTCCTCGATCTTCAGGGAAATGCCGACATGGCTACTGCGCGGCATGTACACCAGGTAGCGCGACGGGATCGACAGCTGGGTGGTCAGGCGCGCGCCCTTGGTGCCAATCGGGTCCTTGGTGACCTGCACCACCAATGCCTGGCCCTCATGGACCAGCGCGGTGATGGTTTCAACCGCCGAGCCTTCGCGCTGGGAGATTTCCGAGGCATGGATGAACGCCGCGCGCTCCAGGCCAATATCGACGAACGCCGCCTGCATGCCGGGCAGCACCCGCACCACCTTGCCCTTGTAGATGTTGCCGACGATACCGCGACGCTGGGTGCGCTCGACGTGCACCTCTTGCAGGACACCGTTCTCCACCACTGCCACGCGGGATTCCATCGGGGTGATGTTGATCAGGATCTCTTCACTCATGGCGCGCTCTCGTCAGGGGTCTGGGGTAATGATGGATTGCTGCGGCGTGGCTGGCTAGCGCTATGCGGAACCCTCTTGCAGTTGCCAACATGGCACGCCGAATTGCTCGAGCAGTTCGGCGGTTTCACTCAGGGGCAGCCCGACCACGGCCGAGTAGCTGCCCTCGATGCCGCTGACGAACACCGCGCCCAGGCCCTGGATGGCATAGCCGCCGGCCTTGTCGACAGGTTCGCCGCTGTCCCAGTAGCGCAGCGCTTCCTCGAAGGAGATGGTGCGAAAACGCACGGTGGTGCTGACGCAGCGGCTGATACTGCGCTGACCATCGGTCAGCGCCACGGCGGTAAGCACCTGGTGTTCGCGCTTGGAAAGGTCACCGAGCATGGCTAACGCCTGCTCGCGATTCTCTGGTTTGCCAAGGATCTGCCCATCGAGCACCACGGTAGTGTCGGCCCCGAGCACCACGCCGGCGCCATCGGTATGGGCGAAACCCGCCACGGCCTTGGCCTGGGCCAGACGCTCGACATAGGCCGCTGGGGTCTCGCCCAGTAACGGAGTTTCATCGATGGGTGCGCTGACCACGGTGAACGGCACGCCGATCTGGGTAAGCAGTTCACGGCGACGCGGCGAGCCGGATGCCAGGTACAACTGTGTCATGTGGACATCTCCCTGTCAGTGGCGCTGATCGTCAGTGAATGTGCAGGCGACGGCGCAGGCCGCGCAGAGCGAAGCTGACCCATGGCCAGAGCAAGGCGCTGATCACCGCCGACCAGACCAGGGCCAAGGTCGGCAGGCGATTGCCGGTCAGGGCGCTGAGCCACAGCTGGATCAGCTGGGCGATACCGAAGATCACCAGGATCACCAGGCTCTGCTGCCACATCGGGAACATGCGCAGGCGCTGCTGCAGCGACAGCACCAGGAAGGTGATCAAGGTCAGGATCAGCGCGTTCTGCCCCAGCAAGGTGCCGTACAGCACATCTTCGGCCAGGCCCAGCACGAAGGCGGTGGTCATGCCGACCTTGCTCGGCACCGCCAGGGTCCAGAAAGCCAGGAGCAGGGCCAGCCACATGGGCCGGAATACTTCCATGAACTGCGGCATGGGCGAGACGCTGAGCAACAGGCCGAGGGCGAAGGTCAGCCAGATGGCCCAGCCGTTTCTGCTACGGGTGCTGGCCATTATTGTCTCCGGGGTTGGGCGGGCGCGGCGGCCGGCTGTGCCGGGGCGGCGCCGTTTGGCGCGGGGGCCGCTGCCGGAGTCGCGGCGCCGGCTGGGGCTGGGGCGGGGATTGCCGGGTTGGCCGGAGCCTGGCCGTGGCTGGCGCCCTGACGGTCGGCTTCCTCCTGGGCGATGGCCGCTTCAGTGGCGCGTTCTTCCGGGGTGCGGCGGTCGCTGAACACCAGCAGCATGTAGCGGCTACGGTTGAGCGCGGCGGTCGGGATGGCGCGGACAATGGCGAACGGCTGGCCGGAGTCATGGATCACTTCGTTGACCGTGGCCACCGGGTAGCCGGCCGGGAAACGCTGGCCCATGCCGGAGCTGACCAGCAGGTCGCCTTCCTTGATGTCGGCGGTGTCGGCCACATGGCGCAGTTCCAGGCGCTCCGGGTTGCCGGTACCGCTGGCGATGGCGCGCAGGCCATTGCGGTTGACCTGCACCGGAATGCTATGGGTGGTGTCGGTGAGCAGCAGTACCCGCGAGGTGTAGGGCATCAGCTCGACCACCTGGCCCATCAGGCCACGGGCGTCGAGCACCGGTTGGCCGAGGAACACCCCGTCACGCTCGCCCTTGTTGATCAGGATACGGTGGGTGAACGGGTTGGGATCGACACCGATCAGCTCGGCGACCTCGACCTTCTCGTTGACCAGCGCCGACGAATTGAGCAACTCGCGCAGGCGCACGTTCTGCTCGGTCAGGGCTGCCAACTTCTGCAGGCGCCCCTGCAGCAGCAGGGCCTCGGTCTTGAGTTTTTCGTTTTCGGCGATCAGCTCGGTGCGGCTGCCAAACTGGCCGGCCACGCCTTGCCACAGACGCTGCGGCAAGTCGGTGATCCAGTAGGATTCCATCAGGACCAGGCCCATCTGGCTGCGCACGGGCTTGAGCAGGTCGAAACGCGAGTCGACCACCATCAGCGCGACCGACATCACCACCAGCACGAGCAGGCGCACGCCCAGCGAGGGGCCTTTGGAGAAAAGCGGTTTAATGGGCCGTTCCTCGTGGACGACTCAGGAAGTCATTGGGCATGGGACAACGCACCGGCCTGCTTGCGGGTTGACGGAAACGGCGCCCGGGCGGGCGCCAGCACAGCGCATACAGGTAGCACTGTGCGTGCCACCTGTAAACCTGGGGATACCTTGCTGCCCGGCGATCACTCGCTGGAGAGCAGGTCCATGGCGTGCTTGTCCATCATTTCCAGCGCACGACCACCGCCGCGGGCGACACAGGTCAGCGGGTCTTCGGCGACGATCACTGGCAGGCCGGTTTCCTGGGCCAGCAGCTTGTCCAGGTCGCGCAGCAGCGCGCCACCACCGGTCAGCACCAGGCCACGCTCGGCGATGTCGGAAGCCAGCTCCGGCGGCGATTGCTCCAGGGCGCTCTTGACCGCCTGGACGATGGTCGCCAGGGACTCCTGCAGCGCCTCGAGCACTTCGTTGGAGTTCAGGGTAAAGGCACGCGGCACGCCCTCGGCCAGGTTACGACCACGGACGTCGACTTCGCGCACTTCGCCACCCGGGTAGGCGGTACCGATTTCCTGCTTGATGCGTTCGGCGGTGGATTCGCCGATCAGGCTGCCGTAGTTGCGGCGCACGTAGGTGACGATGGCTTCGTCGAAGCGGTCGCCGCCAACCCGTACCGATTCGGCATAGACCACGCCGTTGAGCGAGATCAGGGCGATTTCGGTGGTACCGCCACCGATGTCGACGACCATCGAGCCACGGGCCTCTTCGACCGGCAGGCCGGCGCCGATGGCGGCGGCCATCGGTTCTTCGATGAGGAACACTTCACGGGCGCCGGCGCCGAGGGCCGACTCACGGATGGCGCGGCGCTCGACCTGGGTCGACTTGCACGGCACGCAGATCAGCACGCGCGGGCTGGGCTGCAGGAAGCTGTTCTCGTGCACCTTGTTGATGAAGTACTGCAGCATTTTTTCGCAAACGCTGAAGTCGGCGATCACGCCGTCCTTCATCGGACGAATGGCAGCGATGTTGCCGGGGGTGCGGCCGAGCATGCGCTTGGCTTCGGTACCGACAGCGACGACGCTTTTCTGGTTGCCGTGGGTACGGATGGCAACAACCGAGGGCTCATTCAGGACGATACCGCGCTCACGCACGTAGATAAGGGTGTTGGCAGTACCCAGGTCGATGGACAGATCGCTGGAAAACATGCCACGCAGTTTCTTGAACATGGGAAAGTGACCCTGGGGAAAGCGTGGGTAAAAAAGTGCGGCAAACTCTAACAATGGCAGGGATTTTGGGCAAGGAGCCAATATGTTAAATTGGCTGTTTTTCCGAGCATGCCTGCCGATGATCGCGGCCCTTTGACCGCCGGAATCCCGGCATGTTCCTCACCACGGACCCATTCCGTTTCTCGATTTCCTGGAGATCCCCATGGCGCTTCAACGCTCCGACGTGGAAAAGATCGCCCATCTGGCCCGACTGGGCCTGAATGAAGGCGAACTGCCACGCATTACCGATGCCTTGAACAGTATTCTCGGGCTGGTCGACCAGATGCAAGCCGTCGACACCACCGGCATCGAACCGCTCGCCCACCCGCTGGAGACCACCCAGCGTCTGCGCCCCGACCAAGTCACCGAAAGCAACCAGCGCGACCGCTACCAGGCCGTCGCCCCGTCGACCGAGAACGGTCTGTACCTGGTTCCGAAAGTCATCGAATAAGGGATAGCGCCTGCCATGCATCAACTCACTCTGGCCGAGATCGCCCGCGGTCTGGCCGACAAATCGTTCTCTTCGCAGGAACTGACCGGCGCCCTGCTGTCGCGCATCAAGCAGCTCGACCCGCGGCTCAACAGTTTCATCAGCGTCACCGAAGACCAGGCCCTGGACCAGGCGCGTGCCGCCGACGCCCGCCGTGCCGCCGGTGAAACCGGCGCCCTGCTCGGCGCGCCGATCGCCCACAAGGACCTGTTCTGCACCAATGGCGTGCGCACCAGCTGCGGCTCGAAGATGCTCGACAACTTCAACGCCCCGTACGACGCCACCGTGGTCGCCAAGCTGGCCGAGGCCGGCATGGTCACCCTGGGCAAGACCAACATGGACGAATTCGCCATGGGCTCGGCCAACGAGTCCAGCCACTACGGCGCGGTGAAGAACCCGTGGAACCTCGAACATGTACCGGGTGGTTCCTCCGGCGGTTCGGCCGCCGCCGTGGCCGCGCGCCTGCTGCCGGCCACCACCGGCACCGACACCGGCGGTTCGATCCGCCAGCCGGCAGCCTTCACCAACCTGACCGGCCTAAAGCCGACCTATGGCCGCGTATCGCGCTGGGGCATGATCGCCTACGCCTCGAGCCTCGACCAGGGCGGCCCGCTGGCCCGCACCGCCGAGGACTGCGCCCTGCTGCTGCAAGGCATGGCCGGCTTCGATGCCAAGGATTCGACCAGCGTCGATGAACCGGTACCCGACTACAGCGCCAACCTCAACGCCTCGCTGCAGGGCCTGCGCATCGGCCTGCCCAAGGAATACTTCGGCGCCGGCCTCGACCCGCGCATCGCCGAGCTGGTCCAGGCCAGCGTCAAGGAGCTGGAAAAGCTCGGCGCGGTGGTCAAGGAAATCAGCCTGCCGAACATGCAGCACGCCATTCCGGCGTACTACGTGATCGCCCCGGCCGAAGCCTCCTCCAACCTGTCGCGTTTCGACGGCGTGCGCTTCGGCCACCGCTGCGCGAACCCAGCGAACCTGACCGACCTGTACGAACGCTCCCGCGGCGAAGGCTTCGGCGCGGAGGTGCAGCGACGCATCATGGTCGGCACCTACGCCCTGTCGGCCGGCTACTACGACGCCTACTACATCAAGGCGCAGCAGATCCGCCGCCTGGTCAAGAACGACTTCATGGCCGCCTTCCACGATGTCGACGTGATCCTCGGCCCGACCACGCCGAACCCGGCCTGGAAACTCGGCGCCAAGAGCAGCGACCCGGTCGCCGCCTACCTCGAGGACGTCTACACCATCACCGCCAACCTGGCGGGCCTGCCTGGCCTGTCGATGCCGGCCGGCTTCGTCGACGGCCTGCCGGTGGGCGTGCAACTGCTGGCCCCGTACTTCCAGGAAGGCCGCCTGCTCAACATCGCGCACCGGTACCAGCAAGTCACCGACTGGCACACCCGCGCCCCCAACGGCTTCTGAGGAGTTCACACATGCAATGGGAAGTTGTGATCGGGCTGGAGATTCATACCCAGCTCGCCACCCAGTCGAAGATCTTCTCCGGCAGCGCCACCACCTTCGGCTCCGAGCCGAACACCCAGGCCAGCCTGGTTGACTTAGGCATGCCGGGCGTACTGCCGGTGCTCAACCAGGAAGCCGTGCGCATGGCGTGCATGTTCGGCCTGGCGATCGATGCCGAGATCGGCCCGCGCAACGTGTTCGCGCGCAAGAACTACTTTTACCCCGACCTGCCCAAGGGCTACCAGATCAGCCAGATGGACCTGCCGATCGTCGGCAAGGGCCACCTGGACATCGCCCTGGAAGACGGCACCATCAAGCGCATCGGCGTGACCCGCGCGCACCTTGAGGAAGACGCCGGCAAGAGCCTGCACGAAGACTTCAACGGCGCCAGCGGCATAGACCTGAACCGCGCCGGCACGCCGCTGCTGGAAATCGTCTCCGAGCCGGACATGCGCAGCGCCAAGGAAGCCGTGGCCTACGTCAAGGCGATCCACGCCCTGGTGCGCTACCTGGGCATCTGCGACGGCAACATGGCCGAAGGCTCGCTGCGTTGCGACTGCAACGTCTCGGTACGCCCGAAGGGCCAGGCCGAGTTCGGCACCCGCTGCGAGATCAAGAACGTCAACTCGTTCCGTTTCGTCGAAAAGGCGATCAACTACGAGGTCCAGCGCCAGATCGAACTGATCGAGGACGGCGGCAAGGTGACCCAGGAAACCCGCCTGTACGACCCGAACAAGGACGAGACCCGCTCGATGCGCAGCAAGGAGGAAGCCAACGACTACCGTTACTTCCCCGACCCAGACCTGCTGCCGGTGGTCATCGAGCCAAGCTTCCTCGAGACCGTGCGCGCCGCCCTGCCGGAGCTGCCGACGCAGAAGGTCGAGCGCTTCCAGCAGCAGTACGCGCTATCGGCGTATGACGCCAACGTGCTGGCATCCAGCCGCGAACAGGCAGACTACTTCGAGCACGTGGTGAAAATTGGCGGCGACGCCAAGCTCGCGGCCAACTGGGTCATGGTCGAGCTGGGCAGCCTGCTGAACAAGCTGGGCCTGGACATCGACCAGTCGCCGGTCAGCGCCGAACACCTTGGCGGCATGCTGCTGCGCATCCGTGACAACACCATCAGCGGCAAGATCGCCAAGACCGTGTTCGAGGCCATGGCCGCCGGCGAAGGCGATGCCGACAGCATCATCGAAAGCAAAGGTCTCAAGCAGGTCACCGACACTGGCGCGATCGACAAGATGCTCGACGAAGTGCTCGCCGCCAACGCCGAACAGGTCGAACAGTACCGCGCCGCCGACGAGGCCAAGCGCGGCAAGATGTTCGGCTTCTTCGTCGGCCAGGCGATGAAGGCTTCCAAAGGCAAGGCCAACCCGGGGCAAGTGAACCAATTGCTCAAGACCAAGCTCGAAGGGTGATCCCGATCGCGGGGCAAGCCCGCTCCCACAGGATGGCGCAGTACCTGTAGGAGCGGCCTTGCGTCGCGAAAGGACCGCATAGCGGTCCCAGTGCCTGAATCGGAGCAGTCGACTTGATCAAGCGTTCCCTCGCCACCCTCAGCCTGTTTTCCCTGCTGGCCGGTTGCGCCAGCCACGACATCGACCCACGCGGTTACGACGAAACCGGTACCGCCTCCTATTACGGCGCCCGCCACCACGGCAAGCGAACGGCCAGCGGCGAGCCCTTCAACCAGCATGGCCTGAGCGCCGCCCACCGCAGCCTGCCCTTCGGCAGCCGAGTGCTGGTCACCAACCTCAACAATCAGCGCAGCGTCGTGGTGCGCATCAACGACCGCGGCCCGCATACCCGTGGCCGCCTGATCGACCTGTCACGCGCCGCCGCAGAAAAAATCGGCATGTTGCGTAGCGGAACGGCGCGCGTGCGAGTACAAGGTTTGAGCGACTGACCTGACTGGAGCCCTCGCCATTTTCGACCTGGCCACCCTTCCCGCCTTCAGCCTGCTGCAACTGGGCCTGGGCCTGCTATTGCTGATTATCGGCGCCGAGTTGCTGGTGCGCGCGGCCCTGCGCCTGGCCGGGCGCCTGCACGTGCGTCCGCTGATCATCGGCCTGAGCCTGGTCGCCTTCGGCAGCACCGCGCCACAGCTGACGGTAAGCCTGCAGGCCGCCTACCAGGGCGCGCCGGACGTCGCCGTCGGCAGCGTGATCGGCAGCAACATCTTCAATGTACTGGTAATCCTCGGCCTGGCCGCGCTGATCATTCCACTGCGCGTGTCACGCCAGTTGGTGCGCCTGGACATCCCGCTGATGATCCTGGCCAGCGCGCTGGTCTACCTGCTCGCCTTCAACGGCCAACTGGGCCGCCTGGAGGGTGCCCTGCTGCTGCTTGGCTTGCTGGCCTACCTGGGCATGCTCTGGCACCAGTCACGCCACTACGCCCGCACCTACCCCGCGCCCAGCGCCGCGCACACCGGCGCAGGCCGCTTCTGGAGCGGCGCCCTGCTGCTGATCCTGCTGGGCCTGGGCCTGCTGAGCCTGGCCGGGCATCTATTGCTCGAGGCCGCCGTCGAAGTGGCCACCGACCTGGGCTTGTCCGAGCGCATCATCGGCTTGACCGTGGTGGCAGTGTGCACCTCGCTGCCGGAACTGGCCGCCGCGCTGATCGCCGCCCTGCGCGGCGAGCGGGAAATCGCCGTGGGCACGGTGATCGGCAGCAACCTGTTCAACCTGCTCGCGGTCCTGGGCCTGACCGCGGTGCTCACCCCCGAGCCGCTGTCGATTTCGCCCAATGCCCTGGACTTCGACCTACCGGTGATGCTCGGCGTCGCCGCGCTGTGCCTGCCGGTGTTCTACTCCGGTTACCGGGTCACCCGCGCCGAAGGCCTGGTGTTCCTGTGCCTGTACCTGGCCTACGGCCTGCACGTGGTGACGTTCACCACCGGCATGCCGCTGGCTGGCCGCCTTGAGCGCTGGATGCTGTTCTACGTCCTGCCAGTGCTCGGTATCGTGTTGTTGTATACCACCGTCCGCGCCTGGCGCCGCCAACACTAAGGAAAACAACATGACAGATTCGAAATCCACCGGCGAGCGCATTCGCCGCCAGGTCATGGGCGATGCCTTCGTCGACCGCGCCCTGGGCAATGCGAGCGAGTTCACCCAGCCGCTTCAGGACTTCGTCAACGAGCACGCCTGGGGCAGTGTCTGGGCTCGCGATGGCCTGGCGCTGAAGACCCGCAGCCTGATCACCCTGGCCACGCTGACCGCGCTCAAGTGCCCGCAGGAGCTCAAGGGGCATGTGCGTGGGGCCTTGAACAATGGCTGCACGGTGGTTGAGATTCGCGAAGCGCTGCTGCATTGCGCGGTGTATGCCGGGGTGCCGGCGGCGGTCGATGCGTTTCGGGCGGCGCAGGAAGTGATTGATAGTTATCAGGCAGGTTCAAGCGATTAATAGTTCGCACCCTGGCCTCGTGACTGTTACCTATGTGAGTGAACGCCTGTGTAACCCATGTAGGTGGTCCGTACAGCTTGGCGATCAAGAGATTGACCAGCCTGTCCACTAGCGACAGCTGCGCCAGCCCAGGCGCCGCCCGTAACTTCGCGACTTCAGGAGGCCGAACGCAGGCCTTGCGTAGGGAGGTGACGGGCATGGATGCCCGTCAAGCGCTGGGGCCCAGGATGGGCCCTA
>NZ_JBMDJI010000041.1:0-40366 GCF_057809115.1 Pseudomonas sp. FG47 | reverse complement strand
GGCCCGCGAGGCGGCCCCAATGCGTTTAGATGGTCAGCGTCCAGTCGTAGTCGACGATCAGCGGCGCATGCTGCGAGAAACGCGGTTGGCGCGGCAGGCGGGCGTTGCGTACGAAGCGGCGCAGGCCTGGGGTGAGGATCTGGTAGTCGAAACGGTAGCCCAGGTTGAGCATCTCGGCCTGTTCGTTGTCTGGCCACCAGCTGTACTGGTCGCCTTCGCGGCTGACTTCACGCAGCGCATCGACATAGCCCATGTCGCCGGTGATCGCGTCCATCCAGGCGCGCTCTGGCGGCAGGAAGCCGACCGCCTGCTGGCTGTCACGCCAATTCTTGATGTCGAGCTTCTGCTGCGCCACGTAGAACGAGCCGCAATAGATGTATTCGCGACGCTTGCGACGCTGCTTGTCCAGGTACTTGGCGAAGTCGTCCATCAACTTGAACTTCTGGTTCAAGTCATCATCGCCGTTCATGCCCGAAGGCAGCAGCAGGCTGGCAATACTTACCTTGTCGAAATCCGCTTGCAGGTAGCGCCCGTAACGGTCGGCCGTCTCGAAGCCCAGGCCGGTGATGACTGCCTTGGGCTGCATGCGCGAATACAGTGCCACGCCACCTTGGGTGGGCACCTCCGCATCGCAGGCGTAAAGGAAATAGCCATCGAGCTGGAAAGCTGGGTCGTCGAGTTCAAAGGCCGAGGCGCGGGTATCCTGAAGGCAGATGACGTCGGCATTCTGGGCTTGCAGCCAGCTGAGCAATCCACGCTCGGCCGCAGCCTGAATGCCATTTACGTTCACACTGATGATCCGCATAAATGGCCCCAAAAATCTCGTGCGTGTATGATACCCGAGCTCAACACATTTAGCTAAATCCGTGGTGTCCGGGACCTTTCATGCAGCCGTATCAGCGCGACTTCATCCGTTTTGCCATCGATCGCGGCGTTCTGCGCTTCGGTGAATTCACCCTGAAATCGGGGCGTACCAGCCCGTATTTCTTCAATGCCGGCCTGTTCAATACAGGTTCCGCGCTGGCCCAGCTGGGGCGTTGCTACGCCGCGGCCATCGTCGACAGCAAGATCCCCTTCGATGTGCTCTTTGGCCCGGCGTACAAGGGTATTCCGCTGGCGGCGGCCACTGCGGTGGCCCTGGCCGAACAGCACCAGCTCGACGTGCCGTGGTGCTTCAACCGCAAGGAAGCCAAGGATCACGGCGAGGGCGGTAGCCTGGTCGGCGCGCCGCTGGCCGGTGACGTGCTGATCATCGACGACGTGATCACCGCCGGGACCGCTATCCGCGAGGTCATGCAGATCATCAACGCCCAGCAGGCCAAGGCCGCTGGCGTGCTGATCGCGTTGAACCGCGAAGAGCGCGGCAATGGCGAGCTGTCGGCGATTCAGGAAGTCGAGCGCGACTTCGGTATCCCGGTGGTCAGCATCGTTTCGCTGACCCAGGTTCTGGAGTTCCTGGCCGACGATCCGCAGCTCAAGCAGCATTTGCCGGCGGTCGAAGCCTACCGTGCCCAGTACGGTATCTGAGGTAGCAGCGGCCACGAGAAAGGCGACCTGAGGGTCGCCTTTTTTCATGCCTGTGATTCAACGGCCATTGGGGTAGGGATCCCGCTCGGCATCGCCGGCGCCAGTGAGGATCTTCCACGCACGCTTGGGGTGGGGGATGACGTTGAAGTCGGGGCAGGGCGGCAATGATTTCTTGCTCTGGTTGGAGTACTCGTAACCGCAATCCGCGCATGCGTAGCTGCCTGCGGAAACATCGCTGCCGTAGGGCACCTCTTGTTTTTTCATCGCTGGATCTCCTAAGTGTGAGAAGTGTCCATGCTAATCAGGCGATGAAAACAGGTGTTGTAGTACCTGTCCGGCATTGCTGTGGGAAGACTCTAAAGCGGGCGTGAATCCGTAGGAGCCGGCTTGCTGGCGAACACCGGCGTAGCCGGTGCCATTAACCGCGTCGCCTGGTTCGCCAGCAAGGCTGGCTCCTACCGTTATCGGTCAGTCGGTACCGTATTTCGGCGAACGTGGCCCGTACAAGATCCCACCGTTGGGGTACGGCGACAGCAGGCGCGCGCTGGTGATCCCGGCGATCGGGTAGCCGGCATCGTCCTGCACGCTGCTGATGACCTGGTTGATCGCGGCGGCTACCAGCATGCCGATCAAGCCGCCCTGGTTCTGCCGGCCTTCCTCGCTCGAGGCGGTGGCGCTGCCGGTCCACAGGGTGGCGCCGGTCTTCAGGTCGACCAGCTTGGCGCTGGCGGTGACGATGGTCGCGCTGCTGAGGATCATGTAGCGGGTGCCGTAGTCGCTGACAGTCACGTACAGGCCAGCGTCGGCGCCGAAGATCTCCTGCAGCTTGGCCACTGGCAGCTGATGGATATCGGCCGGCGTGGTCATGCCGTTCTGGCGGAACGTCTCGTCCACCAGGGCGACCGGCATCACGTAGTAGCCGGCTTCGGCCAGTGGGTAGGTAGCCTGGGACAGCATGCTGTAGGTGGCTTTTACATCCGGCGACTCGTTCAGCGGCGGCAGGATCAGGATCGATTTCGGCCGGCTCTGCTTGTAGGCCGAGTAGTCGATGCTCTTGCGCTCGGCGCAGCCAGCGAACAGCGCCAGTACGCAAACGCCGACGATCAGGCGGGACAGGTGCTTGATCATTGCTTGGCCCCTTTGCTGGCGTTGCTCATCAGGAAGTCCATGTACTTGGCCGACTCGGGGAACAGCGCCTTCTCGGTGCGCAGCTGCTGGATCATCTGGTCATCCTTGCCCAGGCTGGAGTAGAGCAGGCCAAGCTGGGCGTGATAGCCCGGTGGCACGGCGCCGTTCTTGGCCTTGATCTTCTCCAGGTCGCGCTCCAGGGCGATTGCCTGTTCTTCCTTGGAGTCGCCCTTGAGGTAGCTGTAGACCTGCGGCTGGTAGCTTTCCCATTGGTACAGGGGTTTCGGGGTGTTGCAGCCGGACAGCAGGGCGCCGCCCAGCAACAGGCCCGCGACGGTACGCAGGGCCGGGGAGGTGATGTTCATCGAACGGTCTTCCTTGGCTTGTTCGCGTTACTGGGCCTGGGGTTTCCACTGGCCGCTTTCGACGGCGCCGACCAGCTTGTTCACCGCTTCGCGCATGGCCAGGTCGAGGACCTTGCCGTTGAGGGTCGAGTCGTAGCTGGCGGTGCCGCCGAAGCCGATGACTTCGCGGTTGGACAAGGCGTATTCGCCCGCGCCCTGGCTGGAGTACACCACCTCGGAGGTGCTGATATTGACGATGTTCAGCGCCACCTTGGCGTAGGCGATCTGGGTTTTGCCACGGCCGAGGATGCCGAACAGCTGGTGATCGCCGACTTCCTTGCGGCCGAACTCGGTGACGTCGCCGGTGACCACGAAGTCGGCGCCCTTCAGGCGTTGGGCCTGGCCTTTGATGGCGGCTTCCTGCTGGATCTCGCCCATGTTGTCGCGGTCCAGCACATTGAACCGGTTGGTCTGCTGCAGATGGGTGATCAGGATGGTCTTGGCCTGGCCGCCGAGGCGGTCGACGCCGTCGGAGAAGATGCCGCGCATGTAGCTGGAGCGGTTGTCGAACTTACCCACGGCGATGGGCGTGCGCACGCCGCTGTAGGGGCGGTTGACGCTTTCGACCTGTTGCACGGCAACAGCGGTGGAGGTTTCAGTGGCGCAGCCGGCGATGGACCCGACAGCCAGGGCGGCTGCCAGCACGAGTCCTTGTGATGCGTATTTCACGCGAGTTCTCCAGGTAAATAGAAACTATTTGCAACGAGCGTGCATTCTGCCACGTTGTCTCGGCAGTTTACCGGGATTCTTGATGGTCAAAGATGAAGGTTGGTGGCCTTGAGCCATCTTCTTGCGTGTGTTGGCGCAAGGTCCGTAGGAGCCGGCTTGCCGGCGAACACCGGCGTAGACGGTGCCATGCACTGCGGTGCTTGTTTCGCCAGCAAGCTGGCTCCTACGGTCTGCGCCCGGCTGGATCAGCGCGGCTTGCGGTTGGTGATCAGGGTGCCCACGCCGCTGTCGGTGAAGATCTCCAGCAGCACGGCATTGGGCACGCGGCCGTCGATGATGTGCGAGCTGTTGACCCCGCCCTGGACGGCGTCCAGCGCGCATTTGATCTTCGGCAGCATGCCACCGTAGATGGTGCCGTCGGCGATCAGTTCATTGACCTGCTCGGTGGTCAGGCCGGTCAGGACTTCACCTTGCTTGTCCATCAGGCCGGCGATGTTGGTCAGCAGCATCAGCTTCTCGGCTTTCAGCGCCTCGGCCACCTTGCCCGCCACCAGGTCGGCGTTGATGTTGTAGGACTCACCGTTGGCACCCACGCCGATCGGCGCGATCACTGGGATGAAGTCGCCCTTGACCAGCATGTTCAGCAGGTCGGTGTTGACGCTCTCGACTTCGCCGACGTGGCCGATGTCGATGATCTCCGGGGTGGTCATCTCGGGCGTCTGGCGGGTGACGGTGAGCTTGCGGGCGCGGATCAGTTCCGCGTCCTTGCCGGTCAGGCCAATGGCGCTGCCGCCATGGCGGTTGATCAGGTTGACGATGTCCTTGTTGACCTGGCCACCCAGGACCATCTCCACCACGTCCATGGTCGCCGCGTCGGTGACGCGCATGCCGTCGACGAAGCGGCTTTCGATCGACAGGCGCTTGAGCAGGTCGCCGATCTGCGGGCCGCCACCGTGCACGACCACCGGGTTGATGCCCACGGCCTTCATCAGCACGATGTCACGGGCGAAGCCGGTCTTGAGCTCCTCGCTCTCCATCGCGTTGCCGCCGTACTTGATCACCAGGGTCTTGCCGACGAAGCGGCGGATGTAAGGCAGTGCTTCGGACAAAACCTCGGCTACATGGGAAGCGGCATCGCGATCGAGGGTCATGCAGGGCTCCAGGTAAGGAACGGATAGTCGTCAGAACGGCAGTTGCAGGCCTGGTTCGACCCGCAGCAACTGCGTGCGGAATACAGCCTTGATACGGTCGAGCTCCGCCGCGCTGTCGGCCTCGAAGCGCAGCACCAGCACCGGCGTGGTGTTGGAGGCGCGGACCAGGCCCCAGCCGTGGGGGTAGTCGACCCGCACACCGTCGATGGTGGTCAGGCTGGCATCGCCCCAGTCGGCGTTGCGTTGCAGAGCATCAATGATGCTGAATTTACCCTCGTCGGTCACATCAATGTTGATTTCCGGCGTGGAAATATCGTTCGGGAACGCGGCGAACAGGCTTTCGGCGTCCTGGCTGGCCTTGCTGAGGATCTCCAGCAGGCGCGCGGCGCTGTAGATGCCGTCGTCGAAGCCGTACCAGCGCTCCTTGATGAAGATGTGCCCGCTCATCTCGCCGGCCAGCAGCGAACCGGTCTGCTTCATCTTCTTCTTGATCAACGAGTGGCCGGTTTTCCACATTAGTGCGCGGCCCCCATGCTGTTCGATCAGCGGGGTCAGGCGGCGGGTGCATTTGACGTCGAAGATGATCTCGGCGCCTGGGTTGCGCGACAGCACGTCCTGGGCGAACAGCATCAGCAGACGGTCGGGGTAGACGATGCTGCCAGTGTTGGTCACCACGCCGACGCGGTCGCCGTCACCGTCGAAGGCCAGGCCGATATCGGCACCGGTCTCTTTCACCTTGGCGATCAGGTCGACCAGGTTCTCGGGCTTGCCCGGGTCCGGGTGGTGGTTGGGGAAGTTGCCGTCGACTTCGCAGAACAGCGGGATGACGTCGCAGCCCAGCGCTTCGATCAGTTGCGGAGCGACCACGCCGGCCGCGCCGTTGCCGCAGTCGACCACCACCTTCAGGCGCTTGGCCAGCTTCACGTCGGCGACGATCTGCTGGAAGTAGCGATCAAGGATCTCGACCTTTTCCACGCGGCCTTCGCCGCGGGTCAGGTCGTTGGTCTTCAAGCGCGTCAGCAAGGCCTGGATCTGCTCGTTGGCGAGAGTGTCGCCGGCGATGACGATCTTGAAACCGTTGTAGTCCGATGGGTTATGGCTGCCAGTGAGCATCACGCCCGACTTGCCGGCCAGCACATTGGCCGCGTAGTACAGCGCCGGGGTCGGCACCAGGCCGACATCGCTGACCTGGCAACCGGCGTCGGCCAGGCCCTTGATCAGTTGCTCGACCAGCATCGGGCCGGACAGTCGACCATCACGGCCGACCGAGATCTGTGGCTCGCCCTGGGCGAGGGTCTGGGCGCCGATGGCGCGACCGATCCAGTAGGCGGTCTCGGCATGCAGGGTCTTGCCGACCACGCCGCGGATGTCATAGGCGCGGAAGATGCTGTCGGGCAGTGCGGGGACCAGCTGGGCCATGTCGTTCATCTCTGGGACTCCAAGTATTCAAAGGCTTCTGGGCAGGCACAAACTGAACGCTTGGACGGTGCTTTCGCCAGAGAGTTCGCCATCCATGGCCCCGACGGTCGGCTGTCGACTCAGCGGGTGCCCGAGTGGCCGAAGCCGCCGGCGCCGCGCTGGGTCTCGTCGAACTGCTCGACGATGTCGAAGTGCGCCTGTACCACCGGCACCAGGATCAGCTGGGCGATACGCTCGCCGACGGTGATGGTGAATGGCGTGTTGCCGCGGTTCCAGCAGGACACCATCAGCTCGCCCTGGTAGTCCGAGTCGATCAGGCCGACCAGGTTGCCCAGCACGATGCCGTGCTTATGGCCCAGGCCCGAGCGCGGCAGGATCATGGCGGCCAGGCCCGGGTCGCCGATGTACACCGACAGGCCGGTGGGGATCAGCAGGGTCTGGCCCGGCTCGAGGACGGTGTCCTCCTTGAGCAGGGCGCGCAGGTCGAGGCCGGCCGAGCCAGGGGTGGCGTACTGCGGCAGGGGGAATTCGGAGCCCAGGCGTGGGTCGAGGATCTTGGCTTGAAGAGCGTGCATGTAACTTATTGAACCTGGTTGAGCCGTTCGGCGATGAAGGCGACCAACTGGCGGGCAATCTTGCCTTTGCTGGTCTGCGCGAAGAGGGTTTGATGCTGCTGCCGGTCGATCACGGTCAGGGCGTTTTCCTCGCTGTTGAAGCCGATGCTGGGGTTGGCCACATCATTGGCGACGATCAGGTCGAGGTTCTTGTCCTTGAGCTTGCGCGTGGCGTAGTCGAGCAGGTGCTCGGTTTCGGCGGCGAAGCCGACGCTGAACGGGCGATCGGCACGACCGGCAATGGTCGCAAGGATATCGGGATTGCGCACCATCTGCAGCAGCATGCCGTCGCCGGTGGTGGGATCTTTCTTGAGCTTCTGCGGGGCGACGACCTCAGGGCGGTAGTCCGCGACCGCAGCCGAGGCGATGAACAGGTCGCAGGGCATGGCCGCCTCGCAGGCCGCGAGCATGTCTCGGGCGCTGACCACGTCGATGCGGCTGACCCGATCAGGCGTCGGCAGGTGCACCGGACCGGTGACGAGGGTTACCCGGGCCCCAGCCTCGGCGGCCGCCTCGGCCAGGGCGAAGCCCATTTTCCCTGAACTATGGTTGGTGATGTAGCGCACCGGGTCGATATTTTCCTGGGTCGGACCGGCGGTGATCAGCACGTGTTTGCCGGTCAGGGCTTCGCGCTTGAAGCTCTCGGCCGCGCACCAAGCCAGGTCCGTGGCTTCGAGCATGCGGCCCAGGCCGACGTCGCCGCAGGCCTGGCTACCCGAGGCCGGGCCGAACACCTGGATGCCGCGGCGCTTGAGCAGTTCGAGGTTGTCTTGCGTGGCCTGGTCGCGCCACATGGCCTGGTTCATCGCCGGGGCCACGGCCACGGTGGCGTCAGTGGCCAGCACCAGGGTCGTCAGCAGGTCGTCGGCCATGCCCTGGGCCATGCGTGCCATCAGGTCGGCGGTGGCCGGGGCGATCAGCACCAGGTCGGCCCATTTGGCCAGCTCGATATGGCCCATGGCGGCTTCGGCGGCGGGGTCGAGCAGATCCAGGTGCACTGGGTGGCCGGACAGCGCCTGCAGCGTGAGCGGGGTGATGAACTCGGCGCCACCTCGGGTCATGACCACGCGCACCTGCGCGCCGTGTTCCAGGAGTCGGCGAATCAGCTCGGCGCTCTTGTAGGCGGCGATGCCGCCACCGACGCCGAGAACGATGCGCTTGCGATACAACCGCTGCATAGGCCTTGCCTTATTCCAGTGAAAGCGGGTGGCGACGTTGGCTGCCTGCGGCAGAACGTCGCATCTGCGAAGCGAACTAGATTAACACAGCGCCCGGAGGGGCCGCAGTAACGCAGGAGGAGGGGGCATGAACATCAGAGAGTGGCCGCCGCAGGAGCGGCCGCGGGAGAAACTGCTGCTGCGGGGGGCGGGTAGCTTGTCGGATGCCGAGCTGTTGGCGGTGTTTCTCGGTTCCGGGGTGCGCGGGCGTAATGTGTTGGAGCTGGCGCGCGGTCTGTTGCGCAGGTTTGGCGGCTTGCGCCAGGTGCTTGAGGCCGACCGCGAGGCGTTTGTCGGCGAGCTGGGGTTGGGCCCGGTCAGGTTCAGCCAGTTGCAGGCATTGCAGGAAATCGGTCGCAGGCACCTGGCGATGGCTATCGAGCGCGAGTCGGCCATGGATAGCCCGCAGGCGGTGCGGCGCTATTTGAAGGCCATGTTGCGGCATGAGGCCAGTGAGGTGTTCGGTTGCCTGTTCCTGGATACCAAGCACCGTCCGCTGGCGTTCGAGATCCTGTTTCGCGGCACGATCGACCGGGCGAGCATCTACCCGCGGGAGGTGGTGCGTCGGTCGCTGCTGCACAACGCGGCGGCGTTGATACTGTGCCACAACCATCCGTCGGGGAGTTGCGAACCGAGCCAGGACGACGTGCACTTGACGCAGGTCTTGAAGCGTTCACTGGCGTTGATCGATATCCGGGTGCTGGATCATGTCATCGTCGGTGAGGGTGAGCCGTTGTCGATGGTCGAGCATGGGTGGTTGGCGGGTTAGCTTGCGACAGGCCTTGCTGGCTCTTTCGCCGGCAAGCCGGCGCCTACCGGTTTAACCCATAGGAGCCGGTCCAGCCAACCAGATCTCAGCGAATCACCGAAACCTTGCTGAAATCCTGTCGCCCGAACGGGTTCGCCTGGTAACCCTCCACGCCTTGGCGCAACAGTGCCGCCGCCGTCGGATGGGCCAGTGGCAGCCACAGTGCCTGCTGCTGGATCAGCGTCTGCGCCTGCTGGTAGAGGCGGCTGCGCACGCTCTGGTCGTTGGTGGTGCGTCCGGCGTTGATCAACTGGTCGAGGCGGTTGTCGCAGAACCGTGCGAAGTTGGTCCCCGACTTGACCGCCGCGCAGGAAAACTGCGGGCTGAGGAAGTTGTCCGGGTCACCGTTGTCGCCGGCCCAGCCCATGAACAGCAAGTCATGCTCGCCGGCCTTGGCACGGCGGATCAACTCGCCCCACTCGATGGTGCGGATCTCGGCCTTGATGCCGATCTTGGCCAGGTCGGCCTGGAGCATCTGCGCGCCCAGGCTGGGGTTGGGGTTGAGCAGGCTGCCCGACGGGCGGGTCCAGATGGTGGTCTCGAAGCCCTTGGCCAGGCCCGCCTTGGCCAGCAGCGCCTTGGCCTTCTTGTGGTCCATGGCGTAGCCGGGCAGGTCCTTGGCGTAGCTCCAGGTGTTGGGCGGGTAGGGGCCGTTGGCGGCGATGGCAGTGTCTTCGAACACGGCCTTGAGGTAGGCCGGCTTGTCGAAGGCGAGGTTGATCGCCTGGCGCACCTCGGGTTTGTCCAGTGGTGGGTGCTGGCTGTTGATAGCGACGAAGGCGGTCATGAACGCCGGGGTGGTGGCGACCTTGAGGTTGCCATCCTTGCCGGCTTCGGCGATGTCCAGCGGCTTGGGCGACAGGGCCACCTGGCATTCGCCGCGCTTGAGCTTCTGCAGGCGCACGTTGGCGTCCGGGGTGATGGCGAAGACCAGTGGGTCGACGGCTGGCTTGCCGGCGAAGTAATCCGGGTTGGCGCGGTAGCGCACCATGGCGTCCTTCTGGAAACGCTGGAACACGAACGGCCCGGTGCCGATCGGCTGGCTGTTGAGTTTTTCCGGGGTGCCGGCCTTGAGTAGCTTGTCGGCGTACTCGGCCGAGTAGATCGAGGCGAAGCCCATGCTCAGGGTCGCCAGGAAGGTGGCGTCGGCGTGGGTCAGGGTGAAGCGCACGGCATGCGGATCTGGCGCATCGATGGCCTTGATCAGGCTGCCCAGTTGCAACGATTGCGCATGCGGATAGCCGCCTGGAGCGGTCTTGTGCCAGGCATGGGCGGGATAGAGCATGCGCTGGAAGCTGAACAGCACGTCGTCGGCGTCCAGTTCGCGGGTCGGCTTGAAGTAAGGAGTGGTGTGGAACTTCACGTCCGGGCGCAGCTTGAAGTCGTAGATCAGGCCGTCGGGCGACACCGTCCAGCTTTGCGCCAGGCTCGGCACCACCTTGCCTGCTTCGGCGTCGAACTCGACCAGGCGATTCATCAGCGTGTCGGCCGAGGCGTTGGTGGTGGTCAGCGAGTTGTACTGCACCACGTCGAAGCCTTCGGGGCTGGCTTCGGTGCATACCGCCAGCGGCGCAGCCTGGGCCAGGCCGGCGGTGCACAGCGCGGTGAAAAAGAGGGAGAGGGCGGCGGCACGCATGGTGGCTCCTTGGCTGGTGAGATGGCCCATCTGCCGGTGCAGTCTGGAAATCGTCCTACCCTAGTGCGCGTTTTCCGAAATGACCACTCCCTTTTTCCATTGCCTGGCGACGAGTGGTCGACAGTGCGGCGGGCGAGTCGCTATGCTGCTCGCGCGCAATTTGCAGCACGGCGATGCTCATCTTCTGTTGTTGCAGCGTAGTCTTTCTGGTATAAAGCAGCGCTCTTTTCTAGGGGCTCGGCCTGTCGCATCAGCGGATCCGGTCGATAAGACCTCCAGAATCACGGCGCCTGGCGCCAAAGACTGAGAGATTAAGCGGCCAACCCATGCCGGGTTGGGCATGTGGTTTTAGAGGGCTGAGTCATGTCGAGAGTCTGTCAAGTTACTGGTAAGGGTCCAGTAACCGGGAACAACATTTCCCACGCAAACAACAAAACCCGTCGTCGTTTCCTGCCGAACCTGCAGCACCACCGTTTCTGGGTTGAGTCCGAGAAGCGTTTCGTGCGTCTGCGCGTATCCGCCAAAGGCATGCGCGTCATTGACAAGCGTGGTATCGACGTAGTGCTGGCCGAGCTGCGCGCTCGCGGCGAAAAGTTCTAAGGAGAACGTCATGCGTGAATTGATCCGTCTGGTTTCGAGTGCCGGTACCGGCCACTTCTACACCACCGACAAGAACAAGCGCACCACTCCGGACAAGATCGAGATCAAGAAGTACGATCCGGTCGTCCGCAAGCACGTGGTGTACAAGGAAGCCAAGATCAAGTAATTGATCGGCAACCTGAAAAAACCCGCATCTGAAAGGACGCGGGTTTTTTTATGCCTGTCCGAACGGCATCGTCGGGCAAGCCCGCTCCCCGTGCTTACTTCTGCTCGAACAGCACGTAGATCTTGCGGCACGGCTCCAGCACCTCCCAGGTGCCCTTGAAGCCAGCCGGGATGACGAAGCGGTCACCGGCGCGCAGGGTCTTGGCGTTGCCGTCCTGGTCGCGCAGCACCGACACGCCCTGGACGATCTCGCAGTATTCGTGCTCGGTGTAGCTCACCGTCCATTGCCCTACCTCACCCTCCCAGACGCCGGCGGCGAACTGCCCGCAGGGGCTGGCGTAATGGTTGTAGACAGCCTGGTCAGGCTCGCCCTTGAGGATTTTCTCCGCCGCCGGGCGGTAGCGTTCGGCCTCGGTGAGTACCTGGGCAAAATCGACGATGCTGGCGATGCTCATGGTGGTTCCCCTGTTGTTGTTTAATAAAATGCACATCAGTAGGCGTTTAGGCCATTCGTGTCAAATATATTGATAGTTTCCCCGCCCTGGTTTAGGGTGTCGGGTGCCGGTGTGCGTTCGTCGCCCGGCCAGAATTTCTGACAGCGCCCGTGAGTCCTCAGTGCGGCGTTGCACCTTAACAAGAGAGGAGTTTCCTATGACCACCCTGACTCGTGCGGACTGGGAACAGCGTGCCCAGCAACTGAAGATCGAAGGCCGCGCCTTCATCGACGGCGAATACACCGATGCCGCCTCCGGTGAAACCTTCGACTGCCTGAGCCCGGTGGACGGACGCTTCCTGGCCAAGGTCGCCAGCTGCGACCTGGCCGACGCCAACCGCGCCGTCGACAACGCCCGCGCGGTGTTCGAATCCGGTGCCTGGTCGCGCCTGGCCCCGGCCAAGCGCAAGGCCAAGCTGATCCGTTTCGCCGATCTGCTGCGCAAGCACGTCGAGGAACTGGCCCTGCTCGAAACCCTCGACATGGGCAAGCCGATCGGTGACTCCTCTTCCATCGACATTCCCGGCGCGGCCCAGGCCATCCACTGGACTGCCGAAGCCATCGACAAAGTCTACGACGAAGTCGCGCCGACCCCGCACGACCAGCTCGGCCTGGTTACCCGCGAGCCAGTGGGTGTGGTTGGCGCCATCGTGCCCTGGAACTTCCCGCTGCTGATGGCCTGCTGGAAACTCGGCCCGGCCCTGGCCACCGGTAACTCGGTCGTGCTCAAGCCATCGGAAAAGTCGCCGCTGACCGCCATCCGTATCGCCCAGCTGGCCATCGAGGCCGGTATCCCGAAAGGCGTGCTGAACGTGCTGCCAGGCTACGGCCACACCGTGGGCAAGGCCCTGGCCCTGCACATGGACGTCGACACCCTGGTGTTCACCGGCTCGACCAAGATCGCCAAGCAACTGATGGTGTATGCCGGCGAGTCGAACATGAAGCGCGTCTGGCTGGAAGCCGGTGGCAAGAGCCCGAACATCGTCTTCGCCGACGCCCCTGACCTGCAGGCCGCCGCCGAGGCCGCGGCCAGTGCCATCGCCTTCAACCAGGGCGAAGTCTGCACCGCAGGTTCGCGCCTGTTGGTCGAGCGCTCGATCAAGGACAAGTTCCTGCCGATGGTGGTCGAGGCCCTCAAGGCCTGGAAGCCAGGCAACCCACTGGATCCGGCGACTACCGTCGGCGCACTGGTCGATACCCAGCAGATGAACACCGTGCTGTCGTACATCGACGCCGGTCACCAGGACGGTGCCAAGCTGCTGGCTGGTGGCAAGCGCATCCTCGAAGAAACCGGCGGCACCTACGTCGAACCGACCATCTTCGACGGCGTGACCAATGCCATGAAGATCGCCAAGGAAGAGATTTTCGGCCCGGTGCTGTCGGTGATCACTTTCGACACCGCCGAAGAAGCGGTGGCGATTGCCAACGATACGCCGTATGGCCTGGCTGCCGGGATCTGGACCGCGGATATCTCCAAGGCCCACAACACCGCCCGCGCCGTGCGTGCCGGCAGCGTCTGGGTCAACCAGTACGACGGCGGCGACATGACCGCGCCGTTCGGTGGCTTCAAGCAGTCGGGCAACGGCCGTGACAAGTCGCTGCACGCCCTGGACAAATACACCGAGCTGAAGGCGACCTGGATCAAGCTGTGATCCAGTAACGTCTCATTGCGGGGCTCGTGGGAGCGGGCTTGCCCCGCGATTATCCGCAGACAGCCGGGCCGGTTCACGCCGTCCCGGCTTTGTCGTCTCTGTCATACACGATTTGCGCTGAAAGGAGGCTGTGATGCGTTGGGGAACCTACTTTGCCGTACTGGCCGCAGTGCTCAGTGTCGGGCTCGCGCTCGGCGTGAGCATGCCGCTGGTGTCCTTGCGCCTGGAGGGCTGGGGCTACGGTGGGTTTGCCATTGGCGTGATGGCGGCGATGCCGGCGCTCGGCGTGCTGGTCGGTGCCAGCTTGTCCAGCCGCCTTGCTGGCTGGGTCGGCGTACCCACGGCCATGCGCTTGTGCCTGTGGGGCGGGGCGTTGTCGATCGGCCTGCTGGCGCTGCTGCCCAGCTATACGCTGTGGCTGTTGCTGCGACTGATGATCGGCATGTCGCTGACAGTGGTGTTCATCCTCGGCGAAAGCTGGATCAACCAACTGGTGGTCGAGCAGTGGCGTGGTCGGCTGGTGGCGCTGTACGGTAGCAGTTATGCCCTGAGCCAACTGGCCGGGCCGCTGGTGCTGGGTTTCCTGGGCTCGGACGATGATTTCGGGTTCTGGGCGGCGACCGGCTTGTTGCTGGTCGCGCCGTTGATCCTGTTGGGGCGCGGTGGCGCGCCGACCACCGAGGCGTGCAGCGTTACCCTCGTCGACCTGTTCGGCTTCTGCCGGCGCCTTCCGGTGATCGCCTGGGCCATCGCCTTGTTCGCCGCGTTCGAGGCGATGATCCTCACCCTGTTGCCGGTGTACTGCCTGCAGCAGGGCTTCACGACTGAAGTGGCCTTGTTCATGGTCAGCACGGTGGTGGTGGGGGATGCGCTGTTGCAACTGCCGATTGGCGCACTGGCCGACCGCATGTCGCGGCGCACGCTGTTCAGCGGTTGCGCCGTGACCCTGCTGCTGTCGAGCCTGGCGATTCCGTTGCTGTTGCATACGCTGGCGATCTGGCCGTTATGGGTGCTGTTCGGCGCCAGTGCCGGAGGCTTGTTCACGTTGTCGCTGGTACTGATTGGCGAGCGCTACCGGGATGACGCGCTGGTGCGGGCCAACGCCCATGTGGCGCAGCTGTGGGGGATTGGCTGCCTGATCGGGCCGTTGCTGGCTGGGGCGGGTAGCCAATGGATCAGCGGGCATGCGTTGCCGTTGCTGATGGCGGTGGGGGCGGCGGGGTTGGTGTTGCTGATCCGGCGGCGGGGGGCCTTCGAGCCGGCGTCGGCCTGATCCATCTTGGGGCTGCTGCGCAGCCCATCGCGGCACAAGGCCGCTTCTACAGAAGATCGCGGTCTCCTGTAGGAGCGGCCTTGTGCCGCGAAAGGGGCGCAAAGCGCCCCCGAGCAATCCCAATTACAACATCTTCTCCAGCCCGACCGCCTTGCTGATCCAGGCATTGAAGCGCCGCCACAGTCCGCCGGGCTCGGTCGCCAGCATGTGCCGCTGGCCATTGTCCTCGGTCGCCCAGGCCAGCTTGCCGTCCACCAGCTTCACTTGGTAGCTCAGTGCCGGGGCCATGCCCTGCACCGCCAGTTCGCGGGTGTACTCAGCCAGCTCCGGGCTGTCCACCAGCACGCCGACTTCGGTGTTCCACAACACCGAGCGCGGGTCGAAGTTGAACGAGCCGATGAAGGTCTTGCGTCGGTCGAAGACCATCGCCTTGCTGTGCAGGCTCGAATCAGAGCTGCCGTGAAAGCCCAGCCGCAGTCGCGGCGAGCCGGGCTGGCGGCGCAGCTCGTACAGTTGCACGCCGTGCTCCAGCAGGGCGCGGCGGTAGGGCGCGTAGCCACCGTGCACCGCTGGCACATCGGTGGCCTCCAGCGAGTTGGTCAGCAGCTTGACCGAGGTGCCGGCATCGGCCCGGCTGGTGAGGTACAGCAGGCCCGGTTCGCCCGGCACGAAATAGGCCGACACCAGGATCAGCTCCTTGTGCACGGCGTTCAGGTCCGGGGCCAGTTGTTGGGTCAGCAGCAGTTGCGGGTCTGGCTCGTCATCGGCCAGTACCTTGCTGGGTGCGTCCCACAGTGCCTGGCCGTGGGCCCAGATCAGCTCGTTGCGCCAGATGTCCAGGCGCGGTTCGGTCTGGTAGGCCATGAGCCGGTCGTACAGGGCCTTGCGCTGGGTACGCGCCTGGGCCAGGGACACTTCCAGGCGCTGCCGGCTGCGCCACAGGTCGTCAGCGTCGGGCGGCCACCAGAGGAAGTCGCCGATGGGGCGGCTCAGGGCGCTGTTCCAATACTGGTCGAAACTGTGGCCGAGCTGCGCGGCCACAGGCCCGACGCCCAGCAGGTCGATGTCGGTGAAGTTGAGGTTGGGCTCGGCGTCGAAGTATTCGTCGCCCAGGTTGCGCCCGCCGACGATGGCCATGCTGTTGTCCACCAGGAACAGCTTGTTGTGCATGCGCCGGTGCTGGCGCGACAGGTTGAACAGCCGACCGACGGCGCGGGTCGCCCCGGTGCTGCGCCCCAGGTGCAGGGGGTTGAACACGCGGATATGGATGTTCGGGTGGGCGGCGAGGGTACCCATCAGGTTGTCCAGGCCGTCGCTGGTGGTGTCGTCGAGCAGGATGCGCACGCGCACGCCGCGGTCGGCGGCGCGCAGCAGCTCATGTACCAGCGCGCGGGTGCTGAGGCCGTCGTGGACGATGTAATACTGCAAGTCGATGCTGGCCTGGGCGTTACGGATCAGTTCGGCGCGGGCGCGAAACGCCTCGTTGCTGTTGGGCAGCAGGCGAAAGCCCGAGCGCCCTTCGTAGGGCGCGGCCTGGCGCTGCACCGAACGGCCGAACGGCGAGTCGCTGGCTGGCAGGGCCTGACTGACTTCGCGGGGCGTGCCGACGCTGGCGCAGCCCGCCAGGCCGAGCAGCAGCGCCAGCAGCACAGGCAAGGCGCGCTGGAGTCTCAAGGGTGGATCGTCCTGTGTAGCAAGGGCTTATGGGGTTTGACCGTGGCAAGCGGCGCAAAGTTACCCGTCGGTGCGTTCGGCATCCAGTAGACGAAGGGCGGTTTCACCGACCTTGCGCACGGCGGCCTCGACCTGCGCCGTGGGCCGGGCGGCGAAGTTCATGCGCAGGCAGTTGCGGTACTTGCCCGAGGCCGAGAAGATGCTGCCGACGGCGATCTGTACACCTTGTTCCAGTAAAGCGCGGTTCAGGCGCAGCGTATCGAAACTTTCCGGCAATTCCACCCACAGCATGAAACCGCCCTGTGGCCGGCTGGCGCGGGTGCCGGGCGGGAAGTAGCGGGTCACCCAGTCGCACATCAGGTCGCGGCCGCGCTGGTACTGGCTGCGCATGCGCCGCAGGTGCGGTTGGTAGTGGCCTTCGGCGATGAAGTCGGCGACCGCCAACTGCGGCTGGCAGGCGGTGCTGCCGGTGCTGATGTACTTCATGTGCAGCACCCGTTCCAGGTAGCGCCCTGGCGCCACCCAGCCGACCCGCAGGCCGGGGGCGAGGGTCTTGGAGAACGAACTGCACAGCAGTACCCGGCCATCGTCGTCGAATGACTTGAGGGTACGCGGACGCGGGTAGGTGTAGGCTAGGTCGCCATACACATCGTCCTCGAGGATCGCCACGTCGTAACGCTGGGCCAGCGTCAGCAAGGCCTTCTTGCGCGCTTCGGGCATGATGTAGCCCATCGGGTTGTTGCAGCTGGGGGTGATCTGGATGAGCTTGATCGGCCATTGCTCCAGGGCCAGTTCCAGGGCCTCCAGGCTGATCCCGGTGATCGGGTCGGTGGGGATCTCCAGGGCTTTCATGCCCAGGCCCTTGAGCGTCTGCATGGCGCCATGGAAGCTGGGCGAGTCGACCGCGACGATATCGCCGGGCTGGCACACCGCGCGGATGCTGCATGACAACGCCTCATGGCAACCGGTGGTCACCACCAGGTCGGGCGGGCCCAGGCGGCAGCCGGAGTCGAGCATCAACCGGGCGATCTGCTCGCGCAGGTGGGCGTTGCCGTGGATGTTGTCGTAGTACAGGCCGGGCATGTCCATGCGCCGGCTGATCTGCGCCAGGCTGCGCAGCAGTGGCTTGAGCGTGGGGCTGTCGACATCGGGCATGCCGCGGCCTAGCTGGATCACGTCGGGGCGCGGCGTGGCGCGCACCAGTTCCAGCACTTGTTCCCACTGGGAGATATCCACCGGCCGTTGGGCTGGTCGGCTGATGTCGGGCAGGGCCGGGAGCTGGCGGTCCTCGGCGACGAAGTAGCCGGACTTGGGCCGGGGCGATACCAGGCCGTTGTCCTCCAGCAGGCGGTAGGCCTGCTGCACGGTGCTCAGGCTGACGCCGTGTTCCACACTCAGGGCACGCACCGACGGCAGGCGCTGGCCCGGGCGATAGAGGCCTTGTTCGATGCGCGAGCCAAGCAGCTCGGCCAGGTTGAAGTAGAGCGTCACGGGATACTCCTGCGCAGGGTGCGGATCAGGTACCGATACAGATAGCCAGAAAATACTGCATTCAGCCGAGTTTGTGCCAATTCTGTATGGAAATAATAAACCGGTGTTGGATCTGTATCCTCGGTCGTCTGGCGCGCATGCTCATTCCACAGTATCAGCTGAGTAGGGAGAGTACGGCGATGGGAAGCATGAGCGATGTGCGTGTGCAGTTGTTGGCCAAGGAACTGGAGGCAGGGCAGCGAACCCAGGTCTACGACACTCGCCTTGGCCTGATGCTGCACCGATGGCGCACCCGCAAGGCCCTGCTGGACCTGGATGCGCGCCAGTTGCAGGATATCGGGTTGAGCTGCGAAGAGGCGTGGAAAGAGGGCTGCAAGCCGTTCTGGAAGGCCTAGCGGATGGCGCCGGCCCCGCTGGTCAGGCGGCGCCCAGGACGGTCCATGGCCTGCTTCGGCGGGTAGCGTCAGACCAGCTCCTTGAGCCGGTACCAGAGCATACCCAGCGCCAGTAACGGCGAGCGCATCAGCTTGCCACCGGGGAAGGTCGGGTGCGGCACCTTGGCGAACAGGTCGAAGCGCCCGCCCTCTTGGCCGCTGATGGCCTCGCCCAGCAGGCGTGCGGCCAGGTGGGTGGCGTTCAAGCCATGGCCGGAATAGGCCTGGGCGTAATAGACGTTGGGCTGGCTGGCCAGGCGGCCGATCTGCGGCAGGCGGTTGGCGCCGATGCCGATCATGCCGCCCCACTGGTAGTCGATGCGCACGTCGGCCAGTTGCGCGAACACCTTGAGCATCTTCGGCCGCATGTAGGCAGCGATATCCCTTGGGTCGCGCCCGGAATAATGGCAGGCGCCGCCGAATAGCAGGCGGTGGTCGGCGGACAGGCGGTAGTAGTCCAGCGCCACACGCTGGTCGCATACCGCCATGTTCTGCGGCAGCAGTTGCCGCGCGCGCTCCTCGCCCAACGGCTCGGTGGCGATGATATAGCTGCCGGCGGGCAGCACCTTGCCGCCCAGTTCGCGGTTGAGGTCGTTGTGGTAGGCGTTGCAGCACAGCACCAGGGTCTTGGCCCGCACCCGGCCCTGCGCGGTATGGACCTTCACCTCGGGGCCGTAGTCGATGCGGGTAACCTGCGATTGCTCGTACAGGCGTACACCCAGGCGGCTGGCGGCGGCGGCTTCGCCGAGCGCCAGGTTGAGCGGGTGCAAATGGCCGGAGCCCATGTCGACCAAGCCGCCGACATAACGATCGGAGCCTACGATCGTATGCAGGTCGGCGGCCTGCACCAGGCGCAGTGGGTGGCGATAGCCGAGGCCGCGCAGTTCCTCGGCGTCTTCGGCGAAGCCTTGCAACTCGGCGGGCTTGTTGGCCAGGTCGCAATAACCCCAAGTCAGGTCGCAGTCGATGGCGTGGCGCTCGACGCGTTCGCGGACGATCTCCACCGCCTCCAGGCCCATCAGCTTCATGCTGTGCACACCGTCCTCGCCGATGATCGGGAGAAACTGTTCCAGGCCATGGCCGACGCCGCGGATAAGCTGGCCGCCGTTACGCCCGCTGGCGCCCCAGCCGATCTTGCGCGCCTCGAGGAGGATCACCGAAAGGCCGCGCTCGGCCAGCTCGATGGCGGTGTTCAGGCCCGAATAGCCGCCGCCGACGATGCACACGTCGGCGCTGTGCTCGCCTTGCAGGAACGGATGGTCTGGATGCGGCGCGCTGCTGGCGGCGTAGTAGGAGGCGGCGTGCTGCGCGCTATGGACCATCGGTCGATTCCTGGGTTGAGACGAAAGGGGGAGGATAGGCAGTTGGCCAATCGCGGGGCAAGTCGCATCGGCGCAGCGCGATTGGGCTTATAATCCAGCCACATTCATCGTTCTGTCCTCGGTCATGCCCTGCAACCGCCACAAGATCCACTTCCTGCGCGAACTCATCCCCTCGTTCGAGTGCGAGCCCGGCTGTCACGATTGCTGCGGCCCGGTCACCACGTCCGCCGAAGAAATGGCCCGCCTGCCGCGCAAGACCCAGGCCGAGCAGGACGTCGCGCTGGAACGCCTGGACTGCGTACACCTGGGGCCTGATGGCTGCACGGTGTATGAAGAGCGGCCGATGATCTGCCGCCTGTTCGGCACCACGCCGCGCCTGGCCTGCCCCCGCGGCCGTGGCCCGCAGCAGCCGATCGACCCGGCGGCCGAACAGCTGGTCCACAACTATATCGCCAGCACCCGTCAGGTGCTGGTCTGAGGCTTCAGTCCGGAATCGGCAGGCACAGGCTCTCTTTGACTTCCTCCATCACGATGTAGCTCTTCGACTCACGCACATGCGGCAGCTTGAGCAGGATGTCGCCGAGTAGCTTGCGGTACGAGGCCATTTCCGAAATGCGAGCTTTCACCAGGTAATCGAAGTCCCCCGACACCAGGTGGCATTCCAGCACATGGGGCAGCTTGAGTACCGCGCGGCGGAACTCTTCGAAGGTATCGCCGGATTTGTAGTCCAGGCTGATCTCGACGAACACCAGCAGGCTGCCCTTCAAGTGCTGCGGGTTGAGGCGGGCGTTGTAGCCCATGATGATCCCCTCGCGCTCCAGGCGCCGTACGCGCTCGGTGCAGGGGGTGGTGGACAGCCCGACTTTCTCGCCCAGTTCGGTGAACGAGATGCGCCCGTCATTCTGCAGGATCCGCAGGATGTTGCGGTCGATCTTGTCCAGTTCACGCTTGCTCTGGTGCTGGGTTCTCATAGGGGATGCCCCTCCGTGAAAGGCGATATTGCCGAGAATTCTCGCCAAATATAGGCGTTTATATAGTGAATTGCACTGGGCTCTAGTTCATACAATGCGCGCATCCATGCCATATCAACAAAAGACTGCGGCGAGCCGCGTGCGAGGGATGAACAATGCGAGTGCTGGTACTTGGTAGCGGTGTCATCGGAACCGCCAGTGCCTACTATCTGGCCCGGCAAGGTTTCGAGGTGACGGTGGTCGACCGCCAACCGGCGGTAGCCATGGAAACCAGCTTTGCCAACGCCGGCCAGATCTCGCCCGGCTATGCCTCGCCCTGGGCCGCCCCAGGCGTGCCGCTCAAGGCCGTCAAGTGGCTGCTCGAGCGCCACGCGCCCCTGGCCATCAAGTTGACCGGCGATGTCGACCAGTACCTGTGGATGGCGCAGATGCTGCGCAACTGCACCGCCAGCCGTTACGCGGTGAACAAGGAGCGCATGGTGCGCCTGTCCGAGTACAGCCGCGACTGCCTCGACGAACTGCGCGGCGAAACCGGCATCGCCTACGAGAACCGCAGCCTGGGCACCACCCAGCTGTTCCGCACCCAGGCCCAGGTGGATGCCGCGGCCAAGGATATCGCCGTGCTCGAGCAGTCCGGCGTGCCTTACGAGTTGCTCGACCGCGATGGCATCGCCCGCGTCGAACCGGCCCTGGCCGGCGTCAAGGACATCCTGGCCGGCGCCCTGCGCCTGCCCAACGACCAGACCGGCGACTGCCAGCTGTTCACCACCAAGCTCGCCGAGATGGCCATCAAGCTGGGTGTCGAATTCCGTTTCGGCCAGGATATCCAGCGCCTGGACTTCGCTGGTGATCGCATCAACGGCGTGTGGATCGACGGCAAGCTGGAAACCGCCGACCGCTACGTGCTGGCGCTGGGCAGCTACTCGCCGCAAATGCTCAAGCCGCTGGGCATCAAGGCGCCGGTATACCCGCTCAAGGGCTACTCGCTGACCGTGCCGATCACCAATGGCGACATGGCACCGACCTCGACCATCCTCGACGAGACCTACAAGGTCGCCATTACCCGTTTCGACAACCGCATCCGTGTTGGTGGCATGGCTGAAATCGCCGGTTTTGACCTGTCGCTGAACCCGCGTCGACGCGAAACGCTGGAGATGATCGTCAACGACCTTTATCCTCGCGGCGGCGACCTGAGCCAGGCGAGCTTCTGGACCGGCCTGCGCCCGGCCACCCCGGACGGCACCCCGATCGTCGGGGCGACCAAGTTCCGTAACCTGTTCCTCAACACCGGTCACGGCACTCTGGGCTGGACCATGGCCTGTGGTTCCGGCCGCCTGCTGGCTGACCTGATCGCGCGCAAGAAACCGCAGATCAGTGCCGAAGGCCTGGACATTTCCCGCTACGGCAACAACCGGGAAGTGGCCAAGCACGGTCATGCCGCGCCTGCGCACCAGTAAGCGCTTCGACGGTACTGGCTCTATCGCGGGACAAGCTCACGCCCACTCAGGCTCAACCGGCCAATGTGGGAGCGGGCTTGCTCCGCGATAGGGCCGGTATGCTCCACCCATTAACACCAGAACACTTCAAAAGGCTGCCGCCATGCGCCCCGCCCGTGCCCTGATCGACCTCCAAGCCCTCCGACACAACTACCGCCTGGCCCGTGAGCTGACCGGCGCCAAGGCATTGGCCGTGGTCAAGGCCGATGCCTATGGCCATGGCGCGGTGCGGTGCGCCCTGGCCCTGGAAACCGAGGCCGACGGCTTTGCCGTGGCCTGCATCGAGGAGGCGCTGGAGCTGCGCGCGGCGGGCATCAAGGCACCAGTACTGTTGCTCGAAGGCTTCTTCGAGGCCAGCGAGCTGGCGCTGATCGCCGAGCATGACCTGTGGTGCGTGGTGCATTCGCCCTGGCAGCTCGAAGCGATTGAAAAGACGCAGGTGCACAAGCCGCTGACCTTCTGGCTGAAGCTGGACACCGGCATGCATCGGGTCGGTATTCACCCCAAGGACTACCATGACGCCTACCAGCGTCTGCTGGCCAGCGGCAAGGTTTCGCGCATCGTGCTGATGAGCCACTTCGCCCGCGCCGATGAACTGGACGCCGCCGCCACCGAGGCGCAGGTCGCGGTGTTCGAGGCCGCTCGCCAGGGCCTGGCCGCCGAATGCAGCCTGCGCAACTCGCCGGCCGTGCTCGGCTGGCCGAGCATCAAGAGCGACTGGGTACGCCCGGGCATCATGCTCTACGGCGCCACCCCCTTCGAGGTGGCACAGGCCGAGGCTACCCGTCTGCAGCCGGTGATGACCCTGCAATCGCGGATCATCAGCGTGCGCGAACTGCCTGCCGGAGAGCCGGTTGGCTACGGCGCCAAGTTCATCAGCCCGCGCCCGACCCGGGTCGGCGTGGTTGCCATGGGCTATGCCGATGGCTACCCGCGCCAGGCACCGACTGGCACTCCGGTGGTGGTGGCCGGCAAGCGCGCCCAGCTGATCGGGCGGGTATCGATGGACATGCTCTGCGTCGACCTCACCGAGGTGCCCGAGGCCACCGTCGGCAGCCCGGTCGAGCTGTGGGGCAAGCAAGTGCTGGCCAGCGACGTGGCGATGCAGGCGGGGACCATTCCGTACCAGATCTTCTGCAATCTCAAGCGCGTGCCACTGGACTATATCGGCGAATAAGGCGCTGAAGCGGACAGGCTGCGGGGCTGTGTGTTGTAAATACTGAACGGCATTGCCATCATATCGTTCACACTTCCCCCACCTCGACCGTTTCAGGAGGCTCCCGCTTTGGACGTCGGTGAACGACTGCAAGCCATCCGCAAGCTCAAGGGCCTGTCCCAGCGCGAACTCGCCAAGCGCGCGGGGGTGACCAACAGCACCATCTCGATGATCGAGAAGAACAGCGTGAGCCCGTCGATCAGCTCCCTGCGCAAGGTGCTCAGCGGCATTCCCATGTCCATGGTCGAGTTCTTCTCGGTGGAGCTGGCGCCGGAAAGCCCGACTCAGATCGTCTACAAGGCCCATGAGCTGATCGACATCTCCGACGGCGCGGTGACCATGAAGCTGGTCGGCAAGTCGCACCCCAACCGCGCCATCGCGTTCCTCACCGAGGTCTACCCGCCGGGCGCCGATACCGGTGCAGAAATGCTCACCCATGATGGCGAAGAGACCGGCATCCTCCTCGAGGGCCGCCTGGAGCTGGTGGTCGGCACCGAGATCTTCATTCTCGAAGCCGGCGACAGCTACTACTTCGAAAGCACCCGCCCGCACCGTTTCCGCAATCCGTTCGCCGAGCCGGCCCGGCTGATCAGCGCCGCCACCCCGTCGAACTTTTGATCCAGCGCAGTGCATTGATTCGCCAATACCCTTTCCCTGAGTGTGGTCGTTTCACGCCTTCTGGGTTCCCGCTATACTTTTCAACGCTCGCAATTCCGTGGCCGCGGGCGTGATTAGCCACCATGAGGGTGTTCGCGTGAACCAAATCAAGAAGATGCTGGCCGTACCAGCAGCTGTATTCGCCCTTTGGGCAATGAGCGCAACCGCTGCAACCAACGACGACATCGCCAAGCGGCTAGAGCCGGTGGGCCAGGTGTGCGTGCAGGGCCAGGAATGCAAGGGCATGGAAGTGGTCGCCACTGCCGGCGGCGGCGCTGCCAAGACGCCGGACGAAATTATCGCCAAGCATTGCAATGCCTGCCATGGCACCGGCCTGCTGAACGCGCCCAAGATTGGCGACACCGCCGCCTGGAAAGAGCGCGCCGACCACCAGGGCGGCCTCGACGGCATCCTGGCCAAGGCCATCACCGGGATCAACGCCATGCCACCGAAGGGCACCTGCGCGGACTGCTCGGATGATGACCTGAAGGGTGCGATCAAGAAGATGTCCGGGCTGTGAGCCTGATCTGATTCGCGTAAAGCCCGCCATTGTTGGCGGGCTTTTGTTTTTTTCGGGCTCAGATGGCCCAGCGATAGGCCCGGAACAGGCAACCAACCCGCTGCGACTTGTGTCCAACCCCTGAACCCACGGATGACTCAGGAGGCCCAGATGTATCGCTGCTCCATCGACCAGGCTGTCGAACAGGCCCTGGCCAGGCTGCCCAGTCATATTCACATGGGCCTGCCGCTTGGCCTGGGCAAACCCAACGCCTTCGTCAACGCGCTGTATGCCCGCATCCGCGAGTTGCCTGAGCGTCGTCTGACCATCTATACCGCCCTGTCCCTCGGCCGCCCACCGTTGGGCGATGGCTTGCAACGGCGTTTCCTTGAGCCTTTCGTCGAGCGTGTATTCGCCGACTATGAGGAGCTCACCTACCTGGCCGATCTGCGTGGCGACAAGCTCCCGCCAAACATCCGCGTCGAGCAGTTCTTCATGCAACCCGGTAGCCTGCTGCACAGCGACGCGGCCCAGCAGGACTACGTCAGCAGCAACTACAGTCACGCCGCACGGGATATCAACGCCAAGGGGCTGAACCTGATTGCGCAGCTGGTGGCGGCCACGCCCGAGCGGCGCGATCACCTGAGCCTGTCTTGCAACCCCGACATCACCCTCGACCTGCTGCCGATGATCGCCCGGCGCCGCGCTGAGGGCGAGACCATCCTGGTGCTTGGCCAGATCCATGACCAACTGCCCTACATGCCAGGGGACGCGGAGCTGGGCCTGGAACAGTTCGACCTGCTGATCGACCTGCCCGAAAGTCGCCGGTTGTTCTCCACGCCAAACATGCCGGTGAATACCCAGGACCATTGCATCGGCCTGCATGCCAGCACCCTGGTGCGCGACGGCGGCACGCTGCAGATTGGCATCGGCGCCATGGGCGATGCGGTGGCGGCGGCGCTGCTGGCACGCCAGGGCGACAACGAAGGCTATCGTGCGCTGCTCGATGAGCTGGATGTCGGCCCATGGCAGGCACTGATCGAGCGGGAAGGGGGGCTGGATACCTTCGCCCAGGGGCTGTATGGCTGCAGCGAAATGTTCGTCAACGGGTTGCTTGCCCTGGCCGAAGCCGGTGTGGTGCGCCGCCCGGCCGACGAGCACGGCGTGCTGGTGCATGGCGGCTTCTTCCTTGGCCCACGGGCGTTCTACCAGCGTCTGCGCGAGATGCCGCTGGAGCAGCGCGCACGCTTCGCCATGACCGCCATCAGCTACATCAACGAGCTGTACGGCCAGGAAGAGCGCAAGCGCCGTCAGCGCTGGGATGCGCGCTTCATCAATACGGTATTCGGCATGACCTTGCTGGGTGCTGGTGTCGCCGACCAGCTCGAAGATGGCCGGGTGCTCAGCGGCGTGGGCGGGCAGTACAACTTCGTGGCTCAGGGGCACGCGCTCGAGGGCGGTCGCTCGATCCTGTTGTTGCGTAGCTGGCGCGAGGCCGGGGGCGAGGTGACCTCCAACCTTTACTGGACCTACGGCCACTGCACCATACCCCGGCACTTGCGAGATATCGTGATCACCGAATACGGCATCGCCGACCTGCGCGGGCAGACCGACAGCGAGGTGATTGCGCGGTTGCTGGCGATCAGTGACTCTCGTTTTCAGCGCGAGCTGATGGAGCGAGCCAAGGCGGCGGGCAAGCTGGCCAAGGACTTCATGCTGGATGAGCGCTATACCGACAACACTCCCGAGCGCCTGGAGGCAACCCGCGCGCGGCATGCGCGATTGTTCCCGGAATATCCGTTGGGCAGCGATTTCACGGCCGAGGAGCGTGACTTGTTGCGGGCGCTGAATTGGCTCAAGAGCAAGTTCAAGCTCAGCGAGGCGCTGGAGTTGGGCAAGGCGGCGCTGGAGGCACCGGCGCCCGAGGCCTATGCGGCGCAGTTGGCGCGCATGGGGCTTGTGCAGCCGCAGGGGCTGAAGGAGGAGCTATACCAGCGGTTGCTGCTGGCAGGGTTGGCGGCAACCCGGTGATTGCCGGGGCTGCTGCGCAGCCCATCGCCAGCAAGGCTGGCTCCTACGCGGGAATGCGATCACCTGTAGGAGCCGGCTTGCCGGCGAAGTGGCCGGAGCAGGCGACATCACTCGATGAAAGTGACCACGCCGCCTTCCAGCGACTTGACTCGAGCCAGCGACTCGACGCGGTAGCCCTGGCTGTCCAGCTCGGCGCGGCCGCCCTGGAACGACTTCTCGATGACGATGCCCAGGCCGGCCACGGTGGCGCCGGCCTGCTTGATGATCGAGATCAGCGCCTGGGACGCCTTGCCGTTGGCCAGGAAGTCGTCGATCACCAGCACGCGGTCGCTGCTGTTGAGGTGGCGCGGCGAGATGGCCACGGTGTTCTCGGTCTGCTTGGTGAAGGAGTACACCGAGGCAGTCAGCAGGTTTTCGGTCAGGGTCAGCGATTGGTGCTTGCGGGCGAAAATCACCGGCACGCCCAGCTTCAGGCCGGTCATCACCGCCGGGGCGATACCCGAGGCTTCGATGGTGACGATCTTGGTCACGCCCGAGTCGGCGAACAGGCGAGCGAACTCGTCACCGATCAGCTGCATCAGGGCAGGGTCGATCTGGTGGTTTAGAAACGCATCGACTTTGAGTACCTGGTCGGAAAGCACGATGCCTTCTTCGCGAATCTTCTGCTGCAGTGCTTCCACTGTTTATTCCTCGATGTAGCAAAGGTGGCCGCTAGAAGCGGCAAAGTTAAAGAGTAATGGTTGATCAGCGTTTGAGCATGGCCCGGATATCGGCCAGCGCGTTGTTGCCGCGCGCGGCTTTGACTTCCACGGGCGCATCGTCCAGGCCTTCCCAGGCCAGGTCGTCCGGCGGCAGTTCGTCGAGGAACCGGCTCGGCGTGCAGTCGATGATTTCGCCGTACTGCTTGCGCTTGGCGGCATAGGTGAAAGCCAGGGTCTGGCGCGCGCGGGTGATGCCCACGTAGGCCAGGCGGCGTTCTTCCTCGATGGTGTCGGCCTCGATGCTCGAGCGGTGGGGGAGGATCTCCTCCTCCATGCCCATGATGAACACGTAAGGGAACTCCAGGCCCTTGGAGGCGTGCAGGGTCATCATCTGCACGCCCTCGGCGTTCTCTTCCTCTTCCTGCTGGCGCTCGAGCATGTCGCGCAGCACCAGCTTGCCGATGGCGTCCTCGATGGTCATGTCACCCTCTTCGTCCTTCTCGAGGGTGTTCTTCAGTGCTTCGACCAGGAACCAGACGTTGCTGATGCGAAACTCCGCGGCCTTGTCGCTGGCGGTCTGCTGGCGGATCCAGTTCTCGTAGTCGATGTCGCGGATCATCTCGTGCAGCGCGGCGATCGGATCGTCCAGGGCGACTTTGTGGCGGACCCCGTCGAGCCAGTGCTTGAAGCGCTGCAGGCGCTCGGTGTAGCGGGCGTCCAGGTGCTCGCCCAGGCCCAGCTCCTCGCTGGCGGCGTACATCGAGATGCCGCGTTCGGTGGAATAGTTGCCGAGCTTTTCCAGGGTGGTCGAGCCGATCTCGCGGCGCGGCACGTTGATGACGCGCAGGTAGGCGTTGTCGTCGTCCGGGTTCACCAGCAGGCGCAGGTAGGCCATCAGGTCCTTGACCTCCTGGCGGCCGAAGAAGCTGTTGCCGCCCGAAAGGCGATACGGCACCTGGTGGTGCTGCAGCTTAAGTTCGATCAGCTTGGCCTGGTAGTTGCCGCGGTAAAGGATGGCGAAGTCGCTGTATGGGCGGTTGGTGCGCAAGTGCAGGGTGAGGATCTCCATGGCCACGCGTTCGGCCTCGGCTTCCTCGTTCTTGCAGCGGATCACGCGGATCTCGTCGCCCACGCCCATCTCGCTCCACAGTTGTTTCTCGAACTCGTGGGGGTTGTTGGCGATCAGCACGTTGGCGCAGCGCAGGATGCGGCTGGTGGAGCGGTAGTTCTGCTCGAGCATCACTACTTTCAGGGAGGGGTAGTCCTCCTTGAGCAGCATCAGGTTTTCCGGGCGCGCGCCACGCCAGGCGTAGATCGACTGGTCGTCGTCGCCGACCACGGTGAACTGGTTGCGCATACCGATCAGCATCTTTACCAGCAGGTACTGGCTGGCGTTGGTGTCCTGGTATTCGTCCACCAGCAGGTAGCGCACGCGGTTCTGCCAGCGCTCGAGCACGTCGGGGTGTTCCTGGAACAGCTTGACCGGTTGCAGGATCAGGTCGTCGAAGTCCACCGCGTTGAACGCCTTGAGCGTGCGCTGGTAGTGGGTGTAGACGATGGCGGCGGTCTGCTCGCGCGGGTTGCGCGCCTTTTCCAGGGCCTCGGGTGGCAGGATCAGGTCGTTCTTCCAGGCACCGATCATGTTCTTGATCTCGTCGATGCCGTCGTCGCCGGAATATTCCTTCTGCATGATGTCCGACAGCAACGCCTTGATGTCGGACTCATCGAAGATCGAGAACCCCGGCTTGTAGCCCAGGCGCTCGTGCTCCTTGCGGATGATGTTCAGGCCCAGGTTGTGGAAGGTACACACGGTCAGGCCCCGGCCTTCCCCCGGACGCAGCAGGGTGCCGACCCGCTCCTTCATCTCGCGCGCGGCCTTGTTGGTGAAGGTCATGGCGACGATGTACTGGGCGCGGATGCCGCAGTTCTGGATAAGATGGGCAATCTTGCGCGTGATTACGCTGGTCTTGCCGGAGCCTGCACCGGCGAGCACCAAAAGAGGGCCGCCGACGTAGTCACGGGCTTCCTGTTGCCGGGGATTGAGTCGGGACATGCTAGAAACCGGGGGTCACCAGAAAATAGCCGCGCATTCTAGCAGGCATGGGGCCTTTAATGCGCGACCGTCTGACAGTGTGATGCAGGGCGCGAATCGGATTTGCCGCTTCTGCTACTTTCGCGCAGGATGCACGTCAAATTGCGTCGGGATGGCGGCCATGGACAGGCAATGATTAAAAGTGAAAATCATTTCCACTTATTCGGGTAGGATGGCCCGCGCTCGTCGTTTCACCGCCCTCGTCTAAGGAGCCCGCTTGTCCACGCCTGTCGAACCCCTGCGTTTGCTGCTGTTGGCCGATGAGCCGGAATGGGCCGTGCAGTTGCGCGAGTGCCTGCAGCCGCTGGACGGCAGCGTCGTGCTGCTGACCGCGCCGAACTGGGCGGCGGTGGACAGCCTGTTCGCCCATGACCGCCAGGCGGTGGTGCTGGCTACCCCGGCCCTGCAGCCGGCTCCGGGGCGCTGCGAGCTACCGACCATCCTGCTGCTGGAGCAGGAGCCGGCCAGCGCACCAGTGGGCGTGAGCGACTGGCTGGTGCTGGCGCAACTGAGCACCGATACCCTGCGCCGTTCCTTGCGCCATGTCCGCGAGCGCGGTGTGCTGGTCGCCACCTTGCAGCGCTTGGCCGAGCAGGATCCGTTGACCGGCATCGCCAACCGCCAGGGCTTCCAGGCACTGCTCACCGCGCGCCTGGCCGAGAACGATGGCCGCGGCCTGGCGCTGGGTCATCTGGACCTCGACAATTTTCGCCACGTCAACGATGCGCTCGGCCATCAGGGCGGCGACCGCTTGATCCTGCAGGTGGTCGCCCGCCTGAAGAAGCAGCTGGAAGCCGGCGACCAGTTGGCGCGCCTGGGCAGCGACGAGTTCGCCCTGCTGATCGATACCCGCCGCGACGCCAGCCGCGCCGAATGGATGGCCGAGCGGATCATCGAGGCACTGACCGAACCCTATTGGATCGACGGCGAGAGCCTGCTGCTCGGCTGCAGCCTGGGCATCGCCCATGCCCGCGCCCAGGCTGGCGCCGACCCCTTGATGTGGCATGCGCACATCGCCATGCGCCAGGCCAAGGGCAGCCAAGGCTGCACCTTCCACGTGTTCAACGAACGGATCAACCGCAATGCCCGCAGCCTCGCCGACCTGGAGAGCGAGCTGCGCCGCGCCCTGCGCCGTGACGAACTGGAGCTGCACTATCAGCCACGGCTGAACCTGGCCGATGGGTGCCTCGTCGGCCTCGAGGCCCTGGTGCGCTGGAACCATCCTGAGCGCGGCCTGTTGCCGCCCGCCGAGTTCGTGCCGCTGGCCGAGCAGAGCGGGTTGATCGTGCCGCTGGGCTACTGGGTCATCTCCCGCGCGCTGAGCGATATGCAGGCCCTGCGCGAGCATGGCCTGGCGCCGTTGCACATGGCGGTGAACCTGAGCTTCCGCCAGTTCCAGGACAGCCAGCTGTTGGCGACCCTGAGCCGGCTGATCGTCGAGCATGGCGTGGACGCGCGCTGGCTGGAGTTCGAATTGACCGAAACGGCGGTGATGCGCCGTAACGAACTGGTGCGCCAGACCATGGATGCCCTGGGCCGCCTGGGTGTGCGTTTTTCGCTGGATGACTTCGGCACCGGGTTCTCTTCGTTCGTGCACCTGAACAGCTTGCCGATCACCTTGCTCAAGGTCGATCGCAGCTTTGTCGGCGGCATGGAGCAGCGCGAGGAAAACGCCAAGCTGGTGCACGCCATGATCAACCTGGCGCACAACCTCAACCTGGAGGTGGTTGCCGAAGGGGTGGAGAGTGAAGCGCAGCTGGCGTTGCTGCGGGCGTTTGGCTGCGACCAGGTGCAGGGCTTCCTGGTGAGCCGGCCGTTGCCGGTGGGGGAGTTGATCGAGTACCTGTTGCAGGTACCGAGCCCGAGCCTGGTGCAGACCCAGTAAACGCCAAGGTGATCCCGTGCCGCCTGGTTCGCCAGCAAGGCTGGCTCCTACAGCTTGAGGCAGGTCTCAAGCTGTAGGAGCCAGCCTTGCTGGCGAACTGGTTTCAGCCGGCCAGCATGCGCCCGGTTTCTTCCAGGTTCTCGTGCCAGCTCAGCGCTTCGCGCAGGATGTGCGGAGTGTGCCCGCCGCGCTGACAGGCGCGTTCGAAGTAGTCGTTGAGCGCCGCGCGGTAGTCCGGGTGCACGCAGTTGTCGATGATCACCCGGGCACGCTCGCGTGGTGCCAGGCCGCGCAGGTCGGCCAGGCCCACCTCGGTCACCAGGATGTCCACATCATGCTCGGTGTGGTCGACGTGGCTGACCATCGGCACCACGCTGGAGATCGCGCCGCCCTTGGCGATCGACTTGGTGACGAAGATCGCCAGGTGAGCGTTGCGGGCGAAGTCGCCCGAACCACCGATGCCGTTCATCATCTTGGTGCCGCAGACGTGGGTGGAGTTGACGTTGCCGTAGATGTCGAACTCCAACGCCGTGTTGATGCCGATGATGCCTAAGCGACGCACCACTTCAGGGTGGTTGGAGATTTCCTGCGGACGCAGCACCAGCTTGTCCTTGTAGCGCTCCAGGTTGCCGAACACGTCGGCGTTGCGGCGGCTCGACAGGGTGATCGAGCTGCCCGAGGCGAAGCTCAGCTTGCCGGCGTCGATCAGGTCGAAGGTCGAGTCCTGCAGCACTTCGGAGTACATGGTCAGGTTTTCGAACGGCGACTCGATCAGGCCGCACATCACGGCGTTGGCGATGCTACCGATGCCGGCCTGCAACGGGCCGAGATTGTTGCTCATGCGCCCGGCGTCCACCTCGCCCTTGAGGAAGGCGATCAGGTGGTCGGCGATGCCCTGGGTTTCGTGGTCAGGCGGCAGCACGGTGGAGGGCGAGTCCGGCTGGTCGCTGATGACGATGCCGACGATCTTGGCCGGGTCGATCGGGATCGCGGTGCTGCCGATGCGGTCGTCGACTTTCACCAGCGGGATCGGCGTGCGGGTCGGGCGGTAGGTCGGGATGTAGATGTCGTGCAGGCCTTCGAGGTTGGCGTTGTGCGACAGGTTGATCTCGACTATGACCTGCTTGGCGAAGATCGCGAAGCTGGCCGAGTTGCCGACGGAGGTGGTCGGCACGATATGGCCCTGCTCGGTGATCGCCACCGCTTCGATGACCGCGATGTCCGGCAGGGTCAGCTGTTTGTTGCGCAATTGCTCGACGGTTTCCGACAGGTGCTGGTCGATGAACATCACCTTGCCGTCGTTGATGGCCTTGCGCAGGGTGCTGTCGACCTGGAACGGCATCCGCCGGGCGAGCACGCCGGCTTCGGTCAGTTGTTTGTCGAGGTCGTTGCCCAGGCTGGCGCCGGTCATCAGGCTGATCTTCAGCGGCGACTGCTTGGCGCGCTCGGCCAGGGCGTGGGGCACGGCCTTGGCTTCGCCGGCGCGGGTGAAACCGCTCATGCCGACGGTCATGCCGTCCTCGATCAGGCCAGCGGCATCAGCCGCACTCATTACCTTGCTGTGCAGGGAGGACAAGCGGATACGATCACGGTACATGGATTGTTATCTCAGGCTACTGAAGCTACTGGAAGCGCAGTCTAGAGATTTCGCCCGGTGCCGTCCCGCGACCATGGTCGTATGAGCGGCCCGGAAATAGAGCCGTTGATCTGGATCAGGCAAATGCGACAAACCCCGGAAATGGCTTCCCGGGGTTTGTCTGGTACAAGCGGTCGCGATGTGCTGCTCGAAGCTACTCCACAGCCTTGACCATGTCCTCGATGACCTTTTTGGCGTCACCGAACACCATCATGGTCTTGTCCAGGTAGAACAACTCGTTGTCCAGGCCGGCATAGCCGCTGGCCATGGAGCGCTTGTTGACGATGATGGTCTTGGCCTTGAAAGCTTCGAGGATCGGCATGCCGGCGATCGGCGACTTCGGATCGTTCTTCGCCGCCGGGTTGACCACGTCGTTGGCGCCCAGCACCAGCACCACGTCGGCCTGGCCGAACTCGGCGTTGATGTCCTCCATCTCGAACACCTGGTCGTACGGCACCTCGGCCTCGGCCAGCAGCACGTTCATGTGCCCGGGCATGCGGCCTGCCACCGGGTGGATCGCGTACTTCACGGTCACGCCGTTGTGGGTCAGCTTCTCGGTCAGTTCCTTGAGCGCGTGCTGGGCACGGGCCACCGCCAGGCCGTAGCCGGGAACGATGATCACGCTGTCGGCATTGCTCAGCAGGAAGGTAGCGTCGTCGGCCGAGCCGGACTTCACCGGGCGCTGTTCTTTCGAGCCCGTGGCGGCACCGGCATCGACGTCGGCACCGAAGCCACCGAGGATCACGTTGAAGAACGAACGGTTCATCGCCTTGCACATGATGTACGAGAGGATCGCACCGCTGGAGCCCACCAGGGAGCCGGCGATGATCAGCATCGAGTTGTTCAGCGAGAAGCCGATACCGGCGGCCGCCCAGCCCGAATAGCTGTTGAGCATCGACACTACCACCGGCATGTCGGCGCCGCCGATCGGGATGATGATCAGCACGCCCATGATGAAGGCCAGGGCCAGCATCAAGGTGAAGGCGCTGTAGTGGCCGGTGAAGGTGAACAGCAGCCCCAGGGCGATGGTGGCCAGGCCCAGGATCAGGTTCAGCTTGTGCTGCCCGGCGAACTGTACTGGTGCGCCTTGGAACAGGCGGAACTTGTACTTGCCCGACAGCTTGCCGAAGGCGATCACCGAGCCCGAGAAGGTGATGGCACCGATCGCCGCGCCGAGGAACAGTTCCAGGCGGTTGCCGGTGGGGATCGGGTCGCTGATGGCGGCGACGATGCCCAGCGACTGTGGTTCGAGCACCGCGGCGATGGCGATGAACACCGCTGCCAGGCCGATCATGCTGTGCATGAAGGCCACCAGCTCGGGCATCTTGGTCATCTCGACGCGCTTGGCCATGATCGAACCGGCGGTGCCGCCGACCAGCAGGCCGATGATCACGTAGCCAATGCCGGCCGTGGCGAGCTCGGCTCCGAGCTTATAAATAAGACCGACCGTGGTGAGGATCGCGATGCCCATGCCGATCATGCCGAACAGGTTGCCGCGCCTTGAGGTGGTCGGGTGCGAGAGGCCCTTGAGCGCCTGGATGAAGCAGACCGAGGCGACCAGATACAGAAGCGTTACCAGATTCATGCTCATGCTTACTTCTGCCCCTCGTTCTTGGTTTTCTTCTTGAACATCTCAAGCATGCGGCGGGTGACCAGGAAGCCACCGAACACGTTGACCGCGGCCAGTGCCACGGCCAGGGTGCCCATCACCTTGCCGGCTGGGGTGACGGTCAGCGCCGCGGCCAGCATGGCGCCGACGATGACGATCGCGGAAATGGCGTTGGTGACGGCCATCAGCGGGGTGTGCAGGGCCGGGGTGACGTTCCATACCACGTGGTAGCCCACGTAGATGGCCAGCACGAAGATGATCAGGTTGTAGATGCCGTGGGAAATCAGCATGTCTTCCATTGTCGTGCTCCTCAGCCGTTCTTGCGCACGACCTGGCCGTCGCGGCACATCAGGCACGCGGCGACGATGTCGTCTTCGAGGTTGATGACCAGGTTGCCGTCCTTGTCGAACAGCAGCTTCATGAAGTCCAGCAGGTTGCGTGCGTACAGCGCCGAGGCATCGGCACCGAGCTGGGCTGGCAGGTTGGTCGGGCCGACGATGGTCACGCCGTTCTCCATTACCACTTGGTCGGCCACGGTCAGCGGGCAGTTGCCGCCCTGGGCCGCGGCCAGGTCGATGACCACCGAACCGGGCTTCATCTGCGCCACGGTGTCGGCGCTGAGCAGGGTCGGTGCCTTGCGTCCGGGGATCAGCGCGGTGGTGATGACGATGTCCGCCTGCTTGGCACGCTCGTGCACGGCCTGGGCCTGGCGCTGCATCCAGCTGGCCGGCATCGGCCGGGCGTAGCCGCCCACGCCTTCGGCGCACTCACGTTCCTCGTCGGTCTCGTAGGGCACGTCGATGAACTTGGCGCCGAGCGACTCGATCTGCTCCTTCACCGCCGGGCGCACGTCGGACGCCTCGATCACCGCGCCCAGGCGCTTGGCCGTGGCGATGGCCTGCAGGCCGGCCACGCCGGCACCGAGAATCAGCACGCGGGCGGCCTTAACGGTGCCGGCGGCGGTCATCAGCATGGGCATGAAGCGCGGGTAGTGGTGGGCGGCCAGCAACACGGCCTTGTAACCGGCGATGTTGGCCTGCGACGACAGCACGTCGAGGCTCTGGGCGCGCGAGGTGCGTGGTGCGGCTTCCAGGGCGAAGGCGGTGATGCCGCGCTCGGCCATCTTGGCGATCAGTTCGTTGTTGAACGGATTGAGCATGCCCGCCAGCAGGCTGGTGCTGTTGATCAGCGCCAGTTCCTGGTCGCTGGGCGCGGCCACCTTGAGCACCAGCTGCGCGCCAAAGGCGTCGGCGGCTTCGCCCAAGTTGGCGCCAACGGCCTCATAGGCACTGTCCGGAATGCTGGCCTTGAGCCCTGCCCCCCGTTGCACGGTGACCTGATGGCCCTGGCCAACCAGTTTCTTGATGGTTTCCGGGGTCGCGGCGACCCTTGTCTCACCCGTCTGCGTCTCGAGAGGAACACCAATGTGCACGACTTTGTCTCCTGCGGTGACCTTTTGTCTTTATAGGAACCAGCGCACTTCGGCTGGTGCGGCTGGGCGGTCGTAGAGCACGACCCCGCCGAATCCGGGGCGGGAAGGCATTTTGCAGACGAACCATAGGGCCTTCAACCGGTTCTGAAGCGAAACGAAGTTAAAACTACAAGTCACCCTGTGACCGTATGTCGCAACGATACGGTTTCGGCCCGTCAAGCACGCACTATGCGGAGCTTAGGAGAAAAACTGAAAAATATTTCGCTGTTTTCGTTGTCGGTTTGCTGAATGTCGCAAAATAAGCTGCAAACCCGCGCAGTAACTAGGGTTGCTGCGTTTTTCAGGAGGAACGGAACAGATTACGGATTTGCGACAAATCCATATATCTGTAGGCGTTAAAAATAATTGACTACGAGGTCAGCTTATCCTCTTCCGCGCTAGTTTTCGGCGGTGTATCGCTGCGCCTGCGCCACCAGCCAGTCGCGGAAAGCCCGCAGCGAGGCGGACTCCACCTTTCGCTCGGGGATCATCAGATGGTAGGCCTTGTCGCTGGCCAGGGCATGCCTGTTAGCGACCACCAGTCGACCTTCCAGCAGCTCGCGCTGGATCAGGAATGGTGGGATCAGCGCGATCCCCATCTCATGCATGGCGGCCTGGGCCAGCATCGAGAACAGTTCGTAGCGAGGGCCGGTCATGTCCCGTTCGACGCTCATGCCCAGGCTGTCGAACCATTGTCGCCAGGCGTAGGGGCGAGTGGTCTGCTGCAGTAGCGGCAGTTCAGCGATGCGCTCTGCATCGAGGCCATCCAGCCCGGCTAGCAGCGCCGGGCTGCAGACCGGCATCGGGTTCTCGCCCATCAACCGGTGCGCCTGGGTGCCCGACCAGTCGGCGTCGCCGAAATAGATGGCGGCATCGAAGGCGGTGTCGGCGAACAGGAACGGGCGGGTGCGGTTGGTCAGGTTGACCGTGACCTCCGGATGGCGCTGCTGGAAGTCCTTCAGGCGTGGCAACAACCACTGGGTGCCGAAGGTAGGTACCACCGCCAATTCGATCACGTTGGCGCCTTGCTGACGCATCACCGACAGGGTGTCGCGCTCCACCGCATCCAGCTGTGCGGCTACCTGGCGGCTGTACGACAGGCCGGCTTCGGTCAGCTTCACGCCTCGGCGCGAACGCCGGAACAGTTCCACATTGAGGAAGGTTTCCAGCCCGCCGATCTGTCGACAGACGGCGCCTTGGGTCAGGGCCAGCTCGTGGGCGGCCTTGGTAAAGCTCTCGTGGCGCGCCGCGGCCTCGAAGCAAACCAGGGCGGTGGTGCTGGGGATCTTGCGGCGCATGTACGTCAACCTCACTTGTTCGCCGTTAACTATGGCTTTTGACTGTTCACGGAGTGAGAAAATATCACTAAACGGTGCGCAATCCTCGTTTGTTCTGCTGCCCGATCAGGCCTAGGATCAATGCAGCGCAACAATTCGTTTCCCACCGTTTGAGGAATTCGCACATGGCCGGTAAAGCAAGCTTCAACTGGATCGACCCGCTGCTGCTCGACCAGCAGCTCACTGAGGAAGAGCGCATGGTCCGAGACAGCGCCTATCAGTTCGCCCAGGACAAGCTGGCACCCCGTGTGCTGGAGGCGTTCCGCCATGAGCAGACCGACCCGGCGATTTTCCGTGAGATGGGTGAAGTCGGCTTGCTCGGCGCGACCATTCCCGAGCAGTACGGCGGCAGTGGCCTGAACTACGTGTGCTACGGCCTGATCGCCCGCGAGGTGGAGCGTATCGACTCCGGCTACCGCTCGATGATGAGCGTGCAATCGTCGCTGGTGATGGTGCCGATCAACGAGTTCGGCACCGAGGCACAGAAGCAGAAGTACCTGCCGAAGCTGGCCAGCGGCGAATGGATCGGTTGCTTCGGCCTGACCGAACCCAACCATGGTTCCGACCCGGGCTCGATGATCACTCGGGCGCGCAAGGTCGATGGCGGCTACCGTCTGACGGGCGCGAAGATGTGGATCACCAACAGCCCGATCGCCGACGTGTTCGTGGTCTGGGCCAAGGATGATGCCGGCGATATCCGCGGTTTTGTCCTGGAAAAGGGCTGGCAGGGCCTCAGCGCACCGGCGATCCACGGCAAGGTCGGGCTGCGCGCCTCGATCACCGGTGAAATCGTCATGGACAACGTGTTCGTGCCGGAAGAGAACATCTTCCCCGATGTGCGCGGCTTGAAAGGCCCGTTCACCTGCCTGAACTCAGCCCGCTACGGTATCTCCTGGGGCGCCCTGGGTGCTGCCGAAGCCTGCTGGCACACCGCGCGCCAGTACACCCTGGACCGTCAGCAGTTCGGTCGCCCGCTGGCTGCCAACCAGCTGATCCAGAAGAAGCTGGCCGACATGCAGACCGAGATCACCCTGGCGCTGCAAGGCTGCCTGCGTCTGGGGCGCATGAAGGATGAAGGTAGCGCAGCGGTCGAGATCACCTCGATCATGAAGCGCAATTCCTGCGGCAAGGCCCTGGACATCGCTCGTCTGGCGCGTGACATGCTGGGTGGCAACGGTATCTCCGACGAGTTCGGCGTGGCCCGCCACCTGGTCAACCTCGAGGTGGTCAACACCTACGAAGGTACCCATGACGTGCATGCGCTGATCCTCGGGCGTGCACAGACCGGTATCCAGGCGTTCTATTAATAGAGGAGCCAGACCATGGGCGCGCTTTCCCATCTGCGGGTGCTGGATCTTTCCCGGGTATTGGCTGGCCCTTGGTCAGGCCAGATTCTTGCCGACCTCGGGGCTGACGTGATCAAGGTCGAGCGCCCGGGGGCAGGAGATGATACGCGGTCCTGGGGGCCGCCATTTCTGCGCGATGCCCAGGGCGAGAACACCAGCGAGGCGGCCTACTACCTTTCGGCCAACCGCAACAAGCGGTCGGTGACCATCGACTTCACCCAGCCCGAAGGCCAGCGCCTGGTGCGTGAGTTGGCGGCGAAATCGGATGTGGTCATCGAAAACTTCAAGGTGGGCGGCCTGGCGGCTTATGGGCTCGATTACGCCAGCCTCAAGGCCGTCAACCCGAAGCTGGTCTATTGCTCGATCACCGGCTTTGGCCAGACCGGGCCCTATGCCAAGCGCGCCGGCTACGACTTCATGATCCAGGGGTTGGGCGGCTTGATGAGCCTCACCGGGCGCCCGGAGGGCGAGGAGGGTGCCGGGCCGATGAAGGTGGGGGTGGCACTGACCGACATCCTTACCGGCTTGTATTCCACCGTGGCGATCCTGGCGGCGTTGGCCCATCGTGACCAGGCTGGAGTTGGCCAGCACATCGATATGGCGTTGCTGGATGTGCAGGTGGCCTGCCTGGCGAACCAGGCGATGAACTATCTCACCACCGGTACGCCGCCGCGCAGGCTGGGCAATGCGCATCCGAATATCGTGCCTTACCAGGATTTCCCGACGGCGGATGGCAACTTCATTCTTACCGTGGGCAACGACGGGCAGTTCCGCAAGTTTGCCGAGGTGGCGGGGCAGGCGCAGTGGGCGGATGACCCGCGCTTCTCTACTAATAAGCAGCGAGTGGCCAACCGCGCGGAGCTGATTCCGCTGATTCGCCAGGCGACGGTGTTCAAGACCACGGCTGAGTGGGTGGCGGCTTTGGAGCAAGCAGGCGTGCCTTGTGGGCCGATCAATGACCTGGCGCAGATGTTCCAGGACCCGCAGGTGTTGGCGCGGGGGCTGGCGGTGAATGTCCCGCATCCGCTGGCGGGCAGTGTGCCGCAGGTGGCCAGCCCGCTCCGGCTGTCGGATACGCCGGTGGAGTATCGCCTGGCGCCACCGTTGCTGGGGGAGCATACCGAGGCGGTGTTGGGGGATGTGTTGGGGCTGGTTGCGGGGGGTGTGCAGCGGTTGCGGGAGGCAGGGGTGGTTTGAGGCTTCTATATAGGTAGGAGATAGCGGGGAGGCTGGGAGGTCTCCCCGGTTTTGTTTTTTGGGGGTCATATAGATAGGTGTTGGGGCCGGTAGGGTCTGTCTTGAGATTGGGTTGGCTTTGAGAGGTGTCCGCCGTTAGGCATTCAGCGCCTGGTAGATCGAGCGCCGCCCGCGCGGCGCTCGATCTGCTAGGCGCTGCAAGGCTTGTGGCGGGCCCCTGTCAGTCCTGACGCGGTCTTTTCGCTAAATATTTCATTTTCTTGAAATTAAAGGTTGACGCGCTTCCAGATCCCCTTATAATGCGCCCCACTTCCAGCGACAACGGAACGCGAAACTCCTTGAGATTCAACGAGTTAAGCGAGTTCGAAGTGGCTGCAAGGGCTTCGGTTTCAAATCGAAAGCGGTGAAAAAGGTGTTGACAGCAGGTTGTAACGCTGTATGATTCGCCTCCCGCTACGAGAGATCGCAGCGAGTCAAGTGTTTGAAGTTGAACGAAAAACTTCAAAATAAACGCTTGACACGAAATGAGGTTAGCGTAGAATGCG
>NZ_JBMDJI010000040.1:0-40950 GCF_057809115.1 Pseudomonas sp. FG47 | reverse complement strand
CTGGGGCGCAGCGCTCGACGGCCATCCATGGCCGTCGCCCCACTACGCAAGAACTCCGCTCGGCCTCCTGAAGTCGCAATTTGTGTTGCCTGAACTATTGCGCGCTTAGAAGCAAAATCAAAAGCAGAGCACGAGCACGAAATTTGCGTTGCGACCAATGGTGTTCAGTCAAGAGAAGAGCACTTTCAGAACTGCGATCCAACAACTTCCTGCGCCACGCCAAGAAACGCCGCCGGCAACCGCGCCTGACGCCGCTCTTTCAGGCAATATAAATATTCATGCATCACCGGCGCATTTTCCAACGCCAATACCCGTAACTCCGGATTATGCGGTACTTCATGCCGGGCAATGACACTGATACCGATATTGCGCAAAACCGCCTCGCGAATCGACTCCCGGCTGCCAATCTCCAGCAAAGCCCCAGCCTTGACCCCCGCCTCCTGCATCATCTGCTCAGTCAGCTTGCGCGTGGTCGAGCCCGCTTCGCGCATCAGCAGGCAATGCCCCGCCACCGCATCGATCGACACCGCCTGACGCTGGGCCAACGGGTGGTTTCGATGCACCGCCATCACCAACGGATCAGTCCCCAACACCCGACGCACCAACCGCGCATCCTCGAGCAATTGCGACGACACGGCGATATCCACCCGATAGTCCTCGAGCATTTCCAGCACCTGCTGCGAGTTGCCGATCTCCACCGCCACCTCCACCTGGGGCAGGCGCTCGCGAAAGACCTTCACCAAGTCGAGGATGTAGTACGGCGCCGTGGCGGCGATGCGCAGGCTGCCCTGGGCCTGGCCGCTGTTGCGCAGCTCGAACTCGATGTCGGCTTCCTGCTGCAACAGCGCCTTGACCAACGGCAGCAAGCGCACACCCTCCTCGCTCAGCACCAGGCGTCGACCACCACGGTAGAACAACTCGACGTTGTACTGGCTTTCGAGGTTGCGAATCTGCGTGGTCACCGTCGGCTGGCTAAGCCCGAGCTTCTTCGCCGCCAGGGTGACGCTACCCTGGCGGGCCACCATGTAGAAGGCTTTGAGCTCGGCACTGAGCATTGCATGACCTCTATTTGCGCAATAAACGCAGACCGTTGAACACCACCAGCAGGCTCACCCCCATGTCGGCGAACACCGCCATCCACATGGTGGCCATGCCGGCGAAGGTGATCGCCAGGAAAATCGCCTTGATCCCCAGGGCCAGCACGATGTTCTGGGTGAGAATCGCCCCACATTGGCGCGACAGCCTGACGAACGCCGGGATTTTGCGCAAGTCGTCGTCCATCAACGCCACGTCGGCGGTCTCGATGGCAGTGTCGGTTCCGGCGGCGGCCATGGCGAAGCCGATCTCGGCGCGGGCCAGGGCCGGGGCGTCGTTGATGCCGTCACCGACCATGCCGACCCGGTGCTGCTGGGCGTACAGGCTCTCGATGGTGGCCAGCTTGTCCGCCGGCAACAGGTTGCCCTCGGCGCGGTCTATCCCCACCTGGGCGGCGATAGCCTGCGCGGTGTGCGGATTGTCGCCGGTCAGCATGACGGTTTTGATACCCAGTTCATGCAACTCGGCGATGGCCTGGCGACTGCTGTCCTTGACCGTGTCGGCCACGGCGAACAACGCCAGCGGACCGTTGCGGTCGAGCAGCAGCACCACGGTCTTGCCCTGGCGCTCCAGCACGTCCAGTTGCGCCTCCAGTTGCGGCGAGCACAAGCCGAGTTCCTCCACCAGGCGATGGTTGCCCAGGTGGTAGGTCTGGCCGTCGATATCACCGCGCACACCACGCCCGGCTAGCGCCGCGAACTCGGTGACCTCGTTCAGGACCAGGCCCTGGTCCTTGGCGAACAGCGCGATGGCACCGGACACCGGGTGGTCGGAGCGGGCCGCCAGGCTGGCGGCCAGGGCCTGGGCGCGGTCTTCGAACAGCCTGTCGAGCACCTGGCTGTCGGTCTGCACCGGCTTGCCGTGGGTGATGGTGCCGGTCTTGTCCAGGGCCAGGTAGTCCAGCTTGCGACCGCCCTCCAGGTACACCCCGCCCTTGATCAGGATGCCCTTGCGCGCCGCCGCGGCCAGGCCGCTGACGATGGTCACCGGGGTGGAGATCACCAGCGCGCACGGGCAGGCCACCACCAGCAGCACCAGGGCCCGGTAGATCCAGTCGAACCAGGCGCCGGCCATGAACAGCGGCGGAATCACCGCCACGGCCAGGGCAACGGCGAACACCACCGGGGTATAGATGCGCGAGAACTGATCGACGAAGCGCTGGGTCGGCGCACGGGCGCCCTGGGCCTGCTCGACAGCCTTGATGATGCGCGCCAGGGTCGACTGGCCGGCGGCCGCGCCGACTCGAAACTCCAGCGCGCCGGCCTGGTTGATGGTGCCGGCGAACAGCTTGTCGCCCACGGTTTTTTCAACCGGCAGGCTTTCACCGGTGATCGGCGCCTGGTCGACGCTGGACTGGCCACTGACCACCTCGCCATCCAGGCCGATACGCTCGCCGGGGCGCACCCGCACCAGGGCACCGATGGCTACCTCGCGCACATCGACTTCACGCCACTGGCCATCGGCCTGCTGCACGGTGGCCATGTCCGGCGCCAACTGCATCAGCCCGCCAATGGCATTGCGCGCGCGGTCCAGCGAGCGCGCCTCGATCAGCTCGGCGACGGTGAACAGCACCATCACCATCGCCGCTTCCGGCCACTGGCCGATCAGCACGGCGCCGGTCACGGCGATGCTCATCAGCGCATTGATATTGAGATTGCGGTTTTTCAGGGCAATCCAGCCCTTCTTGTAGGTGCCCAGGCCACAGCCGAGGATGGCGGCCAAGGCCAGCGCGGCCACCAGCCACTCCGGGGCTTTACCGGAGAAATGCGCAAGCTCTGCGGCGATGGCGGCAACCCCCGCCAACGCCAGCGGCCACCAGCGGGTCTTGGCAGCCTGTGGCGCCGCGGCACTGCCATCGTCCTCGGCGGCCAGCGGCTCGGCCTTCATGCCCAGGCTGTCGATGGCCCGCTCGATCTCGGCGGTATCGCCCAGGGTGTGACGCACGCCCAGTACCCGGTTGATCAGGTTGAACTCCAGTTGCTCGACGCCGGCCAGCTTGCCCAGCTTGTCCTGGATCAGGGTCTGCTCGGTGGGGCAGTCCATGGCCTCGATACGAAAGCGACTGAGACGCGCCTGGTCACTGGCCTTCGCGGTCAGTTGCACCTTGGCCGGCGCGGCGTGAGAGCCGCAGCAACTGTGCGCATGGGGTTCGTGGCCATGACCCTTTTCACCATGGTCGTGGTCATGCTTGTGTTCGGGGCTGACAGGCTGGTTCATGGCATCGTCCTTAAAGGGAGCTTGCTTCCTGTAGGAGCCAGCCTAGCTGGCGAAAGCGTCCGCCCAGGCAAAGGTGTCGTCCCTGCTGACGCCTTCGCCGGCAAGCCGGCTTCTACGGGGAGGGTTGTTGCCAAGTGAACACCCTGTAGCCACTATAGGGTCAAGCCCCTTGTTGGAGATTTGCCATCATGAAGATCGGAGAGCTGGCCAAAGCCACCGACTGCGCGGTCGAGACCATTCGCTATTACGAGCGTGAACAGCTGCTGCCAGAGCCTGCGCGCAGCGACGGCAACTACCGGCTGTATACCCAGGCGCATGTCGAGCGGCTGACCTTCATCCGCAACTGCCGCACCTTGGACATGACCCTGGACGAAATTCGCAGCCTGCTGAACCTGCGCGACAGCCCGGATGGCTCATGCGGCAGCGTCAATGCGCTGATCGACGCGCATATCGAGCATGTGCAGGCGAGGATCGATGGGCTGGTGGCACTGCAGGTACAGCTGGTGGAACTGCGGCAGCAGTGCAATGCGCAGGGGGCGGAGTGCGCAATCTTGCAGCAGCTGGAGACGAATGGGGCGGTGACCATGCCAGAGGTGGAGCATTCCCACGTAGGGCGTAGCCACGGGAATTGAAATCACATCGCGGGGCAAGTCGTATCGGTGCGCCGATGCGACTTGCCCCGCGATTGTTCAAGCTCAGGCGTTGAAGGGCTGTCAGACCGCCATCGGCGCCGTCATCGGCGCATGGTGCTCGTAGCCTTCCAGCCAGAAGTCGCTCGGCTCGATCTTCTCCAGCCACTCCGGCTCGTACTTGCCGGTATCGGCAAACGCCGGTACGCGGTCGCTGATCACCAGCTTGGGCGCCGCCAGCGGCTCGCGCTTCATCTGCTCGCCCAGCATCTGCAGGTGGTTCTCGTACACATGGGCATCGCCGATGAAGTAGGTGAACCAGCGCGGGGTGTAGCCGGTCAGGCGGCCGAACAGCGACAGTAGCGCCGCGCCTTCGGTGAGGTTGAACGGCGTGCCCAGGCCCAGGTCGTTGGAGCGAATGTAGAGGGTCAGGGAGATTTCCTTGGTCTCGACATTCGGGTGGAACTGGTACAACAGGTGGCACGGCGGCAGGGCCATCTCGTCGAGCTGGGCGCAGTTCCAGCCGTGGAACAGGATGCGCCGGCTGCCCGGGTCGTTGACGATGGTGTCCAGGCACTGGCGCACCTGGTCGATGGCCTTGTACAGGATGACGAACGCCTGGCCGTCCTCCTCGTCCCTGGCGATCTGGCGGAAGCCCGCCTGTTCGGCCATCGCGATGGCTGCCGGGTTGCTCAGCGCAATACGCTTGTAGCCCGGCCACTGGCGCCACTGCACGCCGTAGATCTCGCCGAGGTCGTCATGGCCCTGGCGGAACGGGTTGGCCAGCCACTGGGCGTTCTCGTTGGCGTTCTGGTCCCAGACCTTGCAGCCCAGGTCGCGGAACTCGCCGGCGTTCTTCACGCTGCGCAAAAAACCCACCATCTCGCCGATCGCCGACTTGAACGCCAGCTTGCGCGTGGTGATGGCCGGGAAGCCTTTTTGCAGGTCGAAGCGCAGCATGGCGCCCGGCAAGCTGATGGTGCGCACGCCGGTGCGGTTCTGCTGCAGCGTGCCGTTGTCGATGACGTCACGCACCAGGTCTAGATACTGTTTCATGGCTTACCTGTAGCAAGGACGGCAGGGGGATCGCCCCTGCCGGAAAAATCAAACGGTGGCCTTGGCCGTCGGTTTGCGGTTGTAGGCCCACCAGATCAGGAACAGGCCGCCGACGATCATCGGCACGCAGAGCAGCTGACCCATGGTCAGCCAGCCGAAGGCGATATAACCCAGTTGCGCGTCGGGCACCCGCACGAACTCCACGATGAAGCGGAAGATGCCATAGAACAGCGCGAACATGCCGGAAACCGCCATGGTCGGGCGCGGCTTGCGCGAGTACAGCCAAAGGATGGCGAATAATGCCACACCTTCGAGGGCGAACTGGTACAGCTGCGACGGGTGACGTGGTAGCTGCGCCGGATCGCTGAACGGCGGGAACACCATGGCCCACGGCACATCGGTGGCCTTGCCCCACAGCTCGGCGTTGATGAAGTTGCCGATGCGCCCGGCCCCCAGGCCGATCGGCACCAGCGGGGCGACGAAGTCCATCAGCTCGAAGAACGACTTGTTGTTGCGCTTGCCGAACCACAGCGCCGCCAGCATCACGCCGATAAAGCCGCCGTGGAACGACATGCCGCCCTTCCACACCTCGAAGATCAGCGTCGGGTTGGCCAGGTACTGGTGCAGGTCGTAGAACAGCACGTAGCCCAGGCGGCCGCCGACGATCACCCCCATCGACAGCCAGAACACCAGGTCGGAGAGTTTCTCGCGGTTCCAGGTCGGGTCGAAGCGGTTCAGCCGGCGCGAGGCCAGCAGCCAGGCGCCGCCGATGCCGATCAGGTACATCAGGCCGTACCAGTGGATTTTCAGTGGACCGAGGGCCACGGCCACCGGGTCGATCTGCGGGTAAGGCAGCATTGTCTTTCCTCTAGATTCAGATAAGGAAGCTGAGTCCGACGCAGAACAGCAGCGCGGCGAACAGACGCTTGAGCACGCGCGGCGACAGTTTGTGCGCCAGACGCGCGCCGTAGCGAGCGAAGAACATGCTGGTGGCGGCGATGCCGACCAGCGCCGGAAGATAGACGTAGCCCAGGCTGTGGGCCGGCAAGTGTTCCTCGTGCCAACCCAGCCACATGAAGCCCAGGGCGCTGGCCAGGGCGATCGGCAGGCCGCAGGCCGACGAAGTCGCCACGGCCTGCTGCATGGGCAGGCTGCGCCAGGTCAGGAACGGCACGGTCAAGGAGCCGCCACCGATGCCGAAGATCGCCGAGGCCCAGCCGATCACCCCGCCAGCGGCGGCCAGGCCCGGCTTGCCGGGGATGCCGCGGCTGGCCTTGGGCTTGAAGTCCAGGGCCATCTGCACGGCGATCACCAGGGCGAACACGCCGATGATCTTCTGCAGCATCGGGCCCTGGATCAACGAGGCGGTCTTGGCCCCGACCAGCGCGCCGAGCAGGATGCCCAGGGTCATCCAGGCGAAGATCGGCCATTGCACCGCGCCCTTGCGCTGGTGCTCGCGCACGGCATTGATCGAGGTGAAGACGATGGTCGCCAGCGAAGTACCGACGGCCAGGTGGGTCAGCACCGAAGGGTCGAAGCCCTGCAAGGTGAAGCTGAACACCAGCACCGGCACGATGATGATGCCGCCACCGACGCCGAACAGCCCGGCCAGCACGCCGGCGCAGGCGCCCAACAGCAGATAGAGAGCGAATTCCATTCGTGGCCCCTGTGGAAAACAATCCGGCATGGTAACGGAAGCCAAGCCCGGCGCTCTAGTGAACTCTGTGTCAGATGATGGATAGCCACCGACTACGCGGGTAGAGTGGCCGAAAACACAGGGGACAACCTATGTGCCTGATCGTATTCGCCTGGCGGCCGGGGCACGCCTTGCCGCTGATCGTCGCGGCCAACCGCGACGAGTTCTATGCCCGGCCGACCCAGGCCCTGGCAGCCTGGGAGGATGCCCCTGGGGTGCACGCCGGGCGCGACCTGGAAGCCGGCGGCACCTGGCTGGGCATCGGCCCGGGCGGACGCTTCGCGGCGCTGACCAACATCCGCGACCCAGGCCGGCCGGTGGGGCCGCGCTCACGCGGCGAATTGGTGGCGGCGTACCTGCAAGGCGAGCTGGGGGTCGAGGCCTACCTGGACCAGGTGGCCAACCGCAGCGGGCAGTACTCGGGTTTCAACCTGCTGGTGGGTGACAGCGAGCGACTGGGTTACCTGCATGCCCGGGAGCCGGCGCCACGCTTGTTGGGCGCCGGGGTCTACGGGCTGTCGAATGCCGGGCTGGATACGCCTTGGCCGAAGCTGGTGAAGGCGCGCAGTGGGTTGGAGGGATTGCTTGAGAGCGCCGATCCACAGCGACTATTGGCGCTGCTGGGCGATACACAGCCTGCGTTGGACGGCGACTTACCTGAGACTGGAGTGGGGCTGGCCACCGAGCGACTGCTGTCGAGCGTGTTCATTGCCAGCCAGAACTACGGGACGCGGGCGAGCACGGTGCTGATCGTGGACGGCCAGGGGCGGCGGCGGATGGTCGAGCGCAGTTTCGGGCCGTTTGGCGGGCACCTCGGGGAGGTCAGCCTGGAGGTTTGAGGTGGTTTACGGGCGGTTCACCGGCAAAGCCGGCTCCTACAGGATAGGCGTAACGCCGCGACCGTCGCAGGAGCCGGCTTTGCCGGCGAAAGGGCCCGTCCAGGCGCAGCGAATCAGAGGGTCTTGTTCGGCCCGATCATCCGCGCCAGCCCGAGGTTCTTCAGTGCCAGCTGCAACGAGCTGTGGATAACTTGCGGGTTGTCGTGGCTCATGGCATCGGCCAGCAACTCACGAGCCTTGCCCAGGTTGACCTGGCGCAGCATCCACTTGACCTTAGGCAGGTTGGTGGCGTTCATCGACAAGCTGTCGAAGCCCATGGCCATCAACAGGATTGCCGCCGCCGGGTCACCGGCCATCTCGCCGCAGATGCTCACCGGCTTGCCTTCCTCGTGGGCGACGCTGACCACCGTCTGCAACGCTTGCAGCACCGCCGGGTGCAGGTAGTCGTACAGGTCGGCGACCCGTGGATTGTTGCGGTCCACCGCCAGCAGGTACTGGGTCAGGTCGTTGGAGCCGACCGACAGGAAGTCCACCTGGCGCGCCAGTTCGCGGGTCTGGTAGACCGCGGCCGGAATCTCCACCATCACCCCCACCGGCGGCATCGGCACGTCGGTGCCTTCGTCACGCACCTCTCCCCAGGCGCGGTGGATCAGGTGCTGGGCTTCTTCCAGCTCGTGGATGCCGGAAATCATCGGCAGCAGGATGCGCAGGTTGTTCAGGCCCTCGCTGGCCTTGAGCATGGCGCGGGTCTGCACCAGGAAGATTTCCGGATGGTCGAGGGTCACGCGAATGCCGCGCCAGCCAAGGAACGGGTTTTCTTCCTTGATCGGAAAATACGACAACGACTTGTCGCCGCCGATGTCGAGGCTGCGCATGGTCACCGGCAGCGGATGGAACGCTTGCAGTTGCTCGCGGTAAATCGCCAGCTGTTCTTTCTCGCTGGGGAAGCGCTGGTTGATCATGAACGGCACTTCGGTGCGATACAGGCCGACGCCCTCGGCGCCACGCTGCTGGGCGCGGGCGACATCGGCGAGCAGGCCGGTGTTGACCCACAGCGGCATGCGGTGGCCGTCGGGGGTGATGCATGGCAGCTCGCGCAGGGCGTCGAGGCCCTGGGCCAGTTGGCGCTCTTCCTCGACCACGTCGCTGTACTGCTTGCGCAGCACCTCGCCAGGGTTGGTGAACACCTCGCCCTTGTAACCGTCGACGATCAGCTCGATGCCATCGACCTTCGAATACGGCAGGTCGACCAGGCCCATTACAGTGGGGATGCCCATGGCTCGGGCGAGGATCGCCACGTGGGAGTTGCCCGAGCCGAGCACCGACACCAGGCCCACCAGCTTGCCTTCGGGCACTTCGCCGAGCATGGCCGGGGTCAGCTCCTCGCTGACCAGGATGGTGTTGTCCTGGTACACCAGCGACTGCGAACGGGCTTCCTGCAGGTAGGCGAGCAGGCGCCGGCCGAGGTCCTTGACGTCAGAGGCGCGCTCACGCAGGTAATCGTCGTCCATCAGCTCGAAACGATTGACGTGCTCGCCGACCACCTGGCGCAGCGCGCCCTGGGCCCACTGGCCGGTCTTGATGACCTCGATCACCTCGCCACCGAGGGCGGCGTCCTCGAGCATCATCAGGTACACATCGAACAGCGCGCGCTCCTCGGGACGCAGCTGGGTGGCCAGCTTGGCCGACAGCTTGCGCATGTCCTCGCGCACGCCTTCGAGGGCGTTGTTGAACAGCTTCAGTTCGTTGTCGATGTCCTCGACGGTCTTGTCCGGCACCACTTCCAGGTCGGCGGGGGGCAGCATCACCACGGCACGGCCGACCGCCGCGCCGGGCGAACCCGGCACGCCGACGAAGCGCGCCTCCTGAATGCCCTTGCCTTGACGCCCCAGGCCACGGATCGAGCCGGTGGCCTCGGCGTGGGCGATCACCCCGGCGAGCTGGGCGCTCATGGTGACCAGGAAAGCTTCCTCGCCTTCATCGAACTGGCGGCGCTCCTTCTGCTGGATGACCAGCACCCCAACCACGCGACGGTGGTGGATGATCGGCGCACCGAGGAAGGAGGCGAATTTCTCTTCGCCGGTCTCGGCGAAGTAGCGGTAGCGGGGGTGGTCGGCGGCGTTCTCGAGGTTGAGCGGCTCCTCGCGGGTGCCGACCAGGCCAACCAGACCCTCGTTGGGGGCCATGCTGACCTTGCCGATGGAGCGCTTGTTCAGGCCCTCGGTGGCCATCAGCACGAAGCGGTTGCTGTCCGGGTCGAGCAAGTACACCGAGCAGACCTGGCTGCCCATGGCTTCCTTGACGCGCAAGACAATGATCCCCAACGCCGTCTTGAGATCTTTGGCGGAGTTCACTTCCTGGACGATCTTGCGCAGCGTATTGAGCATGGCTCGGGGTCGGACTCCGTCGTCAGTCGCGCGTCAGCAGGCGCGGGGCTAGCTCTTTCAGGGCGCGCCGGTACACCTCGCGCTTGAATGTCACCACCTGGCCCAGCGGATACCAGTAGCTGACCCAGCGCCAGCCGTCGAATTCCGGTTTGCCGGTGAGGTCCATGCGCACCCGTTGCTCGTTGCTCACCAGGCGCAGCAGGAACCACTTCTGTTTCTGGCCGATGCACAGCGGTTGGCTGTGGGTGCGCACCAGGCGCTGGGGTAAACGATAACGCAACCAGCCACGGGTGCAGGCAAGAATTTCCACATCCTCGCGCTCCAGGCCCACTTCTTCGTTCAGCTCGCGGTACAGGGCATCTTCCGGCGTTTCATCAGGGTTGATGCCTCCCTGGGGAAACTGCCAGGCATCCTGGTTGATCCGCCGAGCCCATAGCACCTGCCCGGCATCATTCGTAAGAATGATCCCGACATTGGGGCGAAAACCATCCGGGTCGATCACGGCAGCAACCTCGCAAACGCATGTCGCCGCATTGTTCCACAAAGCCCGAGCGCGCAGCAACGCGCCCGCCACGCTTATCTGCGACGCGCTGGCAAGGCTGCACCAGCAAGGCTGGCTCCTACAGGTGGGAGCAGGCCCTCAAACCGGCTTGGCGCCCATCAGGCCGGCAATGGACAGGAAGCACGCACCACTGAACAGCGCCAACGCCAGGGTGAATTTCAGGCCCACCGCCTCGGCCTTGCGCAGGCGGTTCAGGCGCACCAGCAACCACCACACGGCGAACGCGCCAACGCTGTAGATGACGCTGGAGGCCAGCACCCAGGTCTGCCCCAGGGGCCAACCGACCAGGTGCACCAGCCACCAGCCGGTGAACGGCATGCTCACCAGGCATAGGCCCATCAGCAGCCAGACGAACAGCAGCGGCCGGCGCAGCAACTTGGCATAGGCCTCGCTGTCACCCTGGCGGCGGGCCCGCCAGGTCCAGATCGCCAGGCCCAGGGCGCCGAGCAGCAGCAAGGCGGTGGCGAGGATGTGCAGGGTCTTGAGGGTGGTCAGGTGTTCCATTTTGCCTTCGTCCTTCTTGCTGATGGCCGCATCGCGGGGCAAGTCGCATCGGCGTACCGCCGCTCCCACGAGGCCAGTGTGGCGTGTTCAGCCCAAGAATAGCCGGTACGCCGGGTTCTCGGTTTCGTCCCAGTACGGGTAGCCGATCTTGGCCAGTGCCGCCGGCACCAGGTGGCGTTCTTCCTCCGGCACTTGCAGGCCCGCGACCACGCGGCCATCGGCGGCGCCGTGGTTGCGGTAGTGGAACATCGAGATGTTCCAGCGCCCCCCCAGCTTGTTGAGGAAGTTGAACAGCGCCCCTGGGCGCTCGGGAAACTCGAAGCGCAGCACCATCTCGTCGCTGGCTCCGGCCGAGTGGCCGCCGACCATGTGGCGGATATGCAACTTGGCCAGTTCGTTATCGGTCAGGTCGGTCACCGGGAAACCCTGCTCGCCCAGTTGCTGCACCAAGGCGGCACGCGGGTCGGTTTCCGGGTGGGTCTGCACGCCGACGAAGATATGCGCCTCGTCGGAGGTGTGCTTGCGGTAGTTGAATTCGGTGATCTGGCGTTTGCCGATGGCCTCGCAGAAGGCCTTGAAGCTGCCCGGGCGCTCGGGAATGGTCACGGCGATGATCGCCTCGCGCTTCTCGCCCAGCTCGGCGCGCTCGGCCACATGGCGCAGGCGGTCGAAGTTGACGTTGGCGCCTGAGTCGATGGCCACCAGGGTCTGCCCGGCAACGCCCTTGAGCTCTACGTACTTCTTGATCCCAGCCACGCCCAGGGCGCCGGCAGGTTCGGTGATCGAGCGGGTATCGTCGTAGATATCCTTGATTGCCGCGCAGATCTCGTCGGTACTGACGGTGATCACCTCGTCCACATGATGGCGGCAGATGTCGAAGGTGTGCTGGCCGATCTGCGCCACGGCAACGCCATCGGCGAACAGCCCGACCTGGGGCAACACCACGCGCTCGCCAGCGGCCATGGCGGCCTGCAGGCAGTTGGAGTCGTCCGGCTCGACGCCGATCACCTTGATTTCCGGGCGCAGGTACTTCACGTAGGCGGCGATGCCGGCGATCAGGCCGCCGCCGCCGACCGGCACGAAGATCGCGTCCAGCTGGCCCGGATGCTGGCGCAGGATCTCCATGGCCACCGTGCCCTGCCCGGCAATGGTGTGCGGGTCGTCGTAGGGGTGGATGTAGACGAAGCCTTTTTCCTCGACCAGCTTCAGCGAGTAGGCCAGCGCCTCGGGGAAGGAGTCGCCGTGCAGCACCACCTTGCCGCCCCGCGAACGCACGCCTTCGACCTTGATTTCCGGGGTAGTCTTGGGCATCACGATGGTCGCCTTGATCCCCAGTTCGCGAGCCGCCAGGGCCACGCCCTGGGCGTGGTTGCCGGCCGAGGCGGTGACCACGCCGCGGGCCAGCTCCTCGGCACTGAGCTGCGCCAGCTTGTTGTAGGCCCCGCGAATCTTGAACGAGAACACCGGTTGCAGGTCCTCGCGCTTGAGCAGCACCGTGTTGCCCAGACGCTTGCTCAATTGCCCGGCGCTGTGCAGCGGGGTTTCGACGGCAACGTCGTAGACGCGCGAGGTGAGGATCTTCTTGACGTACTGTTCGAGCATCGGAAAGCTTCACTGGGCCGCGGGACAAGGGCTGGGAGTCTACCGCAGCGCTACGTCGGGCGACCACAGCAACGCCGCAGGAGCCGTTATACTAGGCAACTTTCGAAATCCGCCCGCCCCTCCCGGAGCCCGCATGACCCAGGACCAACTCAAACAGGCCGTCGCCCAGGCCGCCGTCGACCTCATCCTGCCGAAACTGGACGACAAAAGCGTCGTCGGTGTCGGCACCGGCTCGACCGCCAATTTCTTCATCGACGCCCTGGCCCAGCACAAGACCGCCTTCGACGGCGCCGTCGCCAGCTCCGAAGCCACCGCCCAGCGCCTGAAGGGCCACGGCATTGCGGTATACGAGCTGAACAGCGTCAGCGAGCTGGAGTTCTACGTCGACGGCGCCGACGAAAGCGACGCCCACCTCAACCTGATCAAGGGCGGCGGCGCGGCCCTGACCCGCGAGAAGATCGTCGCGGCAGTGGCCAAGACCTTCATCTGCATTGCCGACGCCAGCAAGCTGGTACCGGTGCTCGGCGCCTTCCCGCTGCCGGTCGAAGTGATCCCGATGGCCCGCAGCCACGTCGCGCGCCAGCTGGTCAAGCTGGGCGGCGACCCGGTCTATCGCGAAGGCGTGGTCACCGACAACGGCAACGTCATTCTCGACGTGTTCAACCTGCAGATCACCGACCCGGTGGCGCTGGAAAGCCAGATCAACGCCATCGTCGGCGTGGTCACCAACGGCCTGTTCGCCGCGCGTCCAGCCGATGTGCTGCTGCTGGGTACCGCTGAAGGCGTGAAGACCCTCAAGGCCGAATAAACAGGCAAGCCCGCTCCCACATTGCTTGTGGGTGCGGGCTTGCCCCGCGAAGGCATCAAGGCTGCTTGAACACATAGAACAGGTTCGGCTCACTGACCAGGTAGATGGTCCCCGCCTCGTCCATCGCGATCCCCTCCGCCTGCGGCACCGTCGCCTGCAAACCCTGAAAGCCCTTGCGCAACGACAAGGTGCTCAACGGCCGACCTTTGACATCCAGCTCCAACACCAGCCGCGACTCGTCCGACAGCGCCAGCAGGTGCCCACTGCGCTCGTCGAACTGCAAGCTGGACAAGTCACGCACGAACAGCCGGCGGTCACGCTTGCGGTCCTGCACCACGTGCACGGCATAGGGTTTGTCGGGATTGTCGTGGGGGAAGCCGTGCACCTCGTAGATCATCATCGGGTCACGCTCCTTGGCCACGAACAGGCGCTTGCCGGCCGAGTCGTAGGCCAGCCCCTCGAAACCCTTGTTGCCGTTCAGGCCGATGCCCAGGGACAGTTGCTCGGCATCGTTGGCGTCGAGGAACAGCGTGTCGTCGTCCAGGCGCACACGTATCAACCGCTGCTCACGCTCGTCGGTGATCACGTAGCTGTTGGGGCCCACGTACTCCACCGCCTCGGGGTCGCCGAAGCCGGTCAGCGGCACCCGCCGCAGGATGCGCCCGTCCAGTGATAGCTCGATCAGCTCCGACTTGGCGTTGGTGACGGTGAACAAGCTCTTGCGGTCAGGGTCGTAGGTCAGCGCCGAAATATCGTCGTCCAGCCCTTGGACGGGCTGCGCCTCGATCACCACTTGGTAACGGTCCAGGCCCATGCTCTGCTCGGCCGGCTGCCACCAGGTCTTGAGGTTGAACCAGCCGCGCTCGAACAGCCGGAACTCGTGCCCGGCCACGCCCAGCACGAGCAAAGGAACGAACACGACAAAGACCAGAAACAGGCGAAAGGGACGGCGCATGGTGGCAGACTCGGCTGAAGGAGCACGCATCTAACCACTATCAACTGAAGCAAAGCTTAATGCCATCATCGGCAATAGCTGAGGATGCTGTCAGGGTTTTCTGAAGCGATAGAACAGGTTCGGCTCACTGACGATATACAGCGTGCCTTGCTCGTCCATGGCCACGCCCTCGGCCCGCGGGACGGTGTCCTGCAGGCCATTGAAGCCGCCCAGCAGGGTCATGAAACTGACCTGTTCGCCCTGCTCGTCCAGCTCCAGCAGCATGTTGGAGTCGGCCGAAAGCACCAGCAGGTGACCGGTGCGCGGGTCGACACCCAGGGCCGACAGGTTGCGCAGGTCCAGCTCGTCGTTGGGCAGTGCTTGCTTGTCGCCCTGCAAGGGGCTGCGGCCATCGGTGCTCCAGGTGTACAGCTTCGGCGGACGCTCCTCGCCGATGATCAGGCGTTGACGCGACGCGTCCCAGGCAATGGCCTCGTAGCCCTTGTTGCCCTTGCCGGCGTCACCCAGGTCGTGGCTCGGGTAGTCGCCGCGGTCGAGCGAGGTAGTGGTGGCATCCACCTTGACCACTGTCAGGTCATGATGGCGCTCATCGACGATGGCGATCTGGCCGTCCTCGAGCACCGCAACGCCTTCAGGGTTGGCCCAGCCGACCAGGGGGATCTTGCGCAGGACATCGCCTTCGAGGTTCAGCTCGACGAGAAACGGATGCTTGCCCATTACCGAGAACAGCGTGCGGGTTCGCGGGCTGTAGGCCAGATCGGACGCTTCGTCACGCTCCATGCCAGGCAATGGCTTGGCATCGATGTCTGCCACATAGTCTGGCAACCAGATGCTCTCCTGACGCTCGGCCTGGCTCTCGAAGCCTTCCTTCACCCACAACAGCCCACGGTCATCCCAGTGCATGGCCATCACCACCCCATAGCCGATCAACGCTGCCACAGCCAAGGCAAAGGGCCAGCGCCGATAGAAGCGGCGCTTGGCAAGGATCGGGGTACTGGCGGGAGACGGCATGCAAGGGTCCTGGAAGAAATAGGCGAAGTTTTGCGCATTATCCGGATAAGGTGTGAAAAAAACGGTAAAAGCACAGGCAAAGCCTGTAGGAGCCAGCCTTGCTGGCGAACCAGGCGACGCGGAGGATGGCACCGGCTACGCCGGCGCCTACCTGGATCTGGGCGAGGCCGGGTCAGAGCACCCGGCCTTCGAAGCGGCTGGCGCCGGGAAGCTCGAGCACCAGTTCATCGCCAACATTGAACGGCCCCACGCCGGCCGGGGTGCCAGTGAGAATCACATCGCCCGGTTGCAGCGCAAAGTGCCCTGCAATGTGCTGGATCATCGGCACGATAGGGTTGAGCATAAGCGCGCTGTTGCCATCCTGGCGCACTTCACCATTGATGGTCAGACGAATTCCGATATCGGCCAGATCGTCGAAAGTCCCCGCCGACACGAACGGTGGCAACACACAGGCACCATCGAAGCTCTTGGCCAGTTCCCACGGCAGGCCCTTTTCCTTTAGCGTTGCCTGCACCTCGCGCAGGGTGAGGTCGAGCGCCGGGGCATAGCCGGAAATGGCGTCGAGCACCTCTTCCACGGTCGGATGGGTGGACAGCGGCTTGCCCAGCAGCACGGCGATCTCCGCCTCGTAATGCACCGAACCGCGGTCGGTCGGGATCTTGAAACCACCTTCCAGGGGCACCACACAACTGCCCGGCTTGATGAACAGCAGCGGTTCGCTGGGGATAGGGTTGTCCAGTTCCTTGGCGTGCTCGGCGTAGTTACGGCCGATGCACACCACCTTGCCCAGCGGGAAGTGAATACGCGTGCCGTCTACGTACTGGTGCTGGTAACTCATGGCCGACTCCTGTGAACACTGCTTTTTATTCGGGAGCGAAGATCTTACCCGGATTCATGATGCCGTTCGGGTCGAACACCGCCTTGATTGCCTTCATGCAGGCGATTTCCTCCGGCGAGCGGCTGTAGCCAAGGTAGTCGCGCTTGGTCATGCCCACGCCGTGCTCGGCGGAGATCGAGCCGTGGTAGCGCTCGACGATCTCGAACACCCATTTGTTGACCTTGGCGCACGAGGCGAAGAAGTCATCCTTGCTCATGGCGTCGGGCTTGAGGATGTTCAGGTGCAGGTTGCCGTCGCCGATATGGCCATACCAGACCACTTCGTAGTCGGGGTAGTGCTCGCCGACGATGGCATCGATATCGCGCAGGAACGCCGGGACCTTGGAGACGGTGACGGAAATGTCGTTCTTGTACGGGGTCCAGTGGGAGATGGTCTCGGACAGGTACTCGCGCAGCTTCCACAAATTCTTCAGCTGCGTCTCGCTCTGGCTCATCACCCCATCCAGCACCCAACCTTGCTCGACGCAGTGCTCGAAGGTGGCCAGCGCCTCGTTGGCCACCTCCTCGGTGCTGGCCTCGAACTCCAGCAAGGCATAGAACGGGCACTGGGTGGCGAACGGCGCCGGCACGTCGCCGCGGTCCATGATCTTGGCCAGGCCCTTGTCGGAGAAGAACTCGAAGGCAGTCAGGTCGAGCTTGCCCTGGAAGGCGTGCAGCACCGGCATGATCGCGTCGAAGTCGGGCGTGCCCAGTACCATGGCGGTAAGGTTGCGCGGCGCGCGGTCCAGGCGCATGGTCGCCTCGACCACGAAGCCCAGGGTGCCCTCGGCGCCGATGAACAGCTGGCGCAAGTCGTAGCCGGTGGCGTTCTTGATCAGGTCTTTATTCAGCTCAAGCAACTCGCCCCGGCCAGTGACCACCTTCAGCCCGGCCACCCAGTTGCGGGTCATGCCGTAGCGAATCACCTTGATCCCGCCAGCGTTGGTGCCGATATTGCCACCCACCTGGCTGGAGCCGCTGGAGGCGAAGTCCACCGGGTAGTACAGCCCCTGATCCTCGGCGAACTGCTGAAGCTGCCGGGTTACCACGCCCGGCTGGCACACGACGGTTCTATCGAACTCATTGAAGGCCAGGATCTGGTTCATGTAGTCGAAGGCGACCACCACCTCGCCATGGGCGGCCACCGCAGCGCCCGACAAGCCTGTACGCCCGCCCGATGGCACCAAGGCGACCTTGTGCCTGTTGGCCCAGCGCACGATGGCCTGGACTTGATCGATGGATTTGGGGAAGACGATGGCGCTGGGCGCGGGCGGATAGTGCTTGGTCCAGTCCTTGCCGTAGGTGTCGAGCGAGGCGGGGTCGGTGAGGACCTTGCCAGGGTCGACCAGGGTCATCAGTTCATCAATTACCAGGGACTGGGTCATCGCGGGAACTCTCGACTTATTCATAGTCACCCTGAGCACGCTTCACCTGTCGGGATAAGCTCAGATTGAGTCGCGTATGCTAGCATAGCCCTCCCGCTGTTCGTGCTAAGGCCGACGCCGCGCCGCTTCACCCCCCTCGCCATTTTTCTCCGGGATACAGGTTTACGCAGATGAGCAAGACTTCTCTCGACAAGAGCAAGATCAGGTTCCTTCTTCTTGAAGGCGTCCACCAGAATGCGGTGGATACCCTGAAGGCTGCCGGGTACACCAATATCGAGTACCTCACCGGTTCGCTGCCAGACGCCGAACTCAAGGAAAAGATCGCAGATGCCCACTTCATCGGCATCCGCTCGCGCACCCAGCTGACCGAAGAGGTCTTCGACTGTGCGAAGAAACTGGTCGCGGTCGGCTGTTTCTGCATCGGCACCAACCAGGTCGACCTGGGCGCTGCCCGCGAGCGCGGCATTGCCGTGTTCAACGCGCCGTACTCCAACACCCGTTCGGTGGCCGAACTGGTGCTGGCCGAAGCGATCCTGCTGCTGCGCGGCATCCCTGAGAAAAACGCCTCCTGCCACCGTGGCGGCTGGATCAAGAGCGCGGCCAACTCGTTCGAGATCCGTGGCAAGAAACTGGGCATCGTCGGCTACGGCTCGATCGGCACCCAGTTGTCGGTCCTGGCCGAGAGCCTGGGCATGCAGGTGTACTTCTACGACCCGCTGACCAAGCTGCCGCTGGGCAACGCGACCCAGGTCGCCAGCCTGAACGAACTGCTGGGCCTGGCCGACATCGTCTCGCTGCACGTGCCGGAGCTGCCATCCACCCAGTGGATGATCGGCGAGAAGGAAATCCGCGCGATGAAGAAGGGCGCGATCCTGATCAACGCCGCCCGTGGCACCGTGGTCGAGCTCGACCACCTGGCCGCCGCGATCAAGGACAAGCACCTGATCGGCGCCGCCATCGACGTGTTCCCGGTCGAGCCGCGCTCCAACGACGAAGAGTTCGAAAGCCCGCTGCGTGGCCTGGACAACGTGATCCTGACCCCGCACATCGGTGGTTCCACCGCCGAAGCCCAAGCCAACATCGGCCTGGAAGTGGCCGAGAAACTGGTCAAGTACAGCGACAACGGTACCTCCGTGTCGTCGGTCAACTTCCCTGAAGTGGCCCTGCCGGCCCACCCGGGCAAGCACCGCCTGCTGCACATCCACGAAAACATCCCGGGCGTGCTCAGCGAAATCAACAAGGTGTTCGCCGAGAACGGCATCAACATCTCCGGTCAGTTCCTGCAGACCGACGAGAAAGTGGGTTACGTGGTGATCGACGTCGACGCCGAGTACTCGGACCTGGCCCAGGAAAAACTGCAGCATGTGAAGGGCACTATTCGCTCGCGCGTACTGTTCTAAGTTTGCCAGTTGCATGAAAAAGGGAGGCCCTGGTGGCCTCCCTTTTCCGTTGCGCGTGTCTACAGAGCAAGCGTCATTTGACGTTGACGGTGATCTTCTGCGACTCGACGCTCGGCTTGAACGGCACGTGGTACATGTCGCCCAGCACCAGTTGCAGGGTGTGCTTGCCCGGTGCCAGGGTGATGGTCGCCTCGGTCTGCGCCTTGCCGAAATGCAGCACTTGCGGGCCGGCAGGCAAGGGGGCGTTGTTCTCCGGCATCAGGCTGGTCGGCAGCGGCATGTCGGCGACCGGCGCCTTGTCCACGTCCACCAGCAGGTGGTGATGCCCGGTGTGCGGGGTCTGGTCGCCAGCGGGCTTCAGACCCATGCCCTCGATACCGAACTTGACGGTGAAGGTCTTGTCGACCGTGGCCCCGTCGGCCGGGGAAACGATGAAGACCTTGGCGCCTTCCGGTGGCTGCTGGCTCTTCAGGGCATCCGCGGCACTGGCGAACACCGACACCCCCATCAGCAGACCGGCGACGGCAGCACGCGAAAATAGGCTTTTCATTCACTTCTCCTGTAATTCACTTCAAATGACCGCTATCACTTAAACGAAGTGCGGCGGTACTTCACCATAGTCCACCTGCACCTGGAGTGGTTCAAAAATCACCGCGCAAATATTTGCCCAGCATGGCAAACATAAGGCTTGGACCGAGGTCATAGGCTGCGTTCGACCGGCGCATGCACAAAGCGCCGGCGGATGAAACCCACCTGCCAAACAAGAAAGGGGCTCTCATGCGTTTGACCATTGGCGTACTGCTGGCAGCATTGTTCACTCCACTGGCCCAGGCCGAACTGATCGATGAAATCAACGACCGGGGGGAGTTGCGCATTGCGGTACAAAGCGACGCCGCGCCCTATGCCTTCAAGCATGATGAACACCTGAGCGGTTTCGATATCGAGCTTGGCCAGGCATTGGCCCAAGAACTGGACCTGCGCGCCGAGTTCATCGAAACGCCCGCCGCGCAAGCGCTGGCGGGGGTGGAGAGTGGCAAGGTCGACATCACCGTCGATAAGCCCGATGCACAAAGCAAACTCCCACCTGCATTGAGCGCCAGCCAACCCTTTGGCGACCAACACCTGGTGATTCCATTCCAGAAGGACAATCCGGCGTTCGAGAGCGCGGTGAACAATGCCTTGCAGCGGCTCAAGGACAATGGGCGCCTGGCCGAGCTGGAACAGAAGTGGTTCCCGTAGGAGCCAGCCTTGCTGGCGAACAGCCCTGAAAACGCTGTGGAGCCGTTCGCCAGCAAGCTGGCTCCTACAGGTCGGTGTGACGAAGGGCCTGCGCGGCCTGGTCCAGCTCCAGCTCGCTGAACACCTGCACCCCTTCGCGTCGCAGCAGGGCCGTGGTCACCCCTTCCCCCGTCACCTTCACACCCGTGAAGCTGCCGTCATAGGTCAACCGGTTGCCACACGATGGGCTACCGGACTTGAGCACCGCCACGCGGATGCCATGCCGGCGCACCAGCGCCAGCGCCAGTTGCGCCCCAGCCATGAACGCCGCGCTGACGTCCTCGCCCGTCACGGTGAGCACCTGGGCCTGACCGTCCAGCACCTGCCCACCCTGCCCGCCCGGAATTTCCGCGGGCGGGCGCGGCGTCGGCAAGCCGCCGGCCACCTCCGGGCACAACGGCACCACCCGGCCCTCGGCCTGCCAGCGTTGCAGCAGGTCGGGATGGCCACTGGCCCGGCCGTCGTAGCGCACCGGCTGGCCCAGCAGGCAGGCGCTGACCAGGACCTTCGGTCGCTCAGAACGGGTCATTGCCACGGCGCCGGAACCAGCCGGTCAACGACAGGCGCTCGCGCCCGGCCGGCAGAACTTCATGGGGCACATCGCCGGAGAGGAACACCACCAGGGTACCGGCGAGCGGTTGCACGTCGTGCTCGACACCCTCGGCCAGGAACATGCGCAACTGCCCGCCGTCGGCCGCCTGCCAGCCCTCGTTGAGATAGAGCACGGCGGAGACCATGCGCCGGTCATCGTCGCGAAAGCGATCGAGGTGGCGCTTGTAGAACGCCCCCGGCGGGTACAGGGCAAAGTGGCATTCGAAATCCTCCAGGCCCAGGAACAACCCTTGGTTGATGGCCTGGCGCAACCCGTCCATCTCACCCAGGTAACGGTCACAGACGTCCGACTCCCCAGGGTCGATCCACTGGATCTGGTCACCCCGAATCGCTTCGCGGATCTCCTGCGCGGCGCCGCGTCCGACCCCGGCGGGGTTGAGTTCACCCTCGGCGTAACGGCGCCGGCACTCGGCCGCGAGCGCGCGCGACAGCTCGGCGGGCAGGAATAGGGATTGCTGCGACCAGCCACGGGCGGCCAGGTCGTCGACGATGGCCGACAGCAGCGGATGTTCGGAAGGATTGTGCATGGCGCATCATATCCATTCGCCCGTCACTCGCACAGCGCCACTTGGTCAGGAACCGCCACTGGCGTCTCGACAAAGCCCCGCCACGCCACGGACAATAGCCGCCTGCCGACAGGAGTCCTGAATGCGCCGTTTGTTTTCCCTGCTAGTGCTGCTGATCTGCACCATGCCTGTCTGGGCGGACAGCCTCGACCAACTTTACAAAGCCGCCGGTTGGCCCGACCAGCGCGCCCATTTCAACGATGCCGTGAACGCCGCCCAGCAGCGCTATCGCAACAGCCTGCCGCCCGCCGTCTACCAGGCGCTGGTCAACAACAGCAACCAGCGTTTCCAGGCCCAGGCCATGGACCGCCGTGCCCAGGCGCAGTTGCGCGCCAACCTGGGCAACCCGACACCGGCCCTGGCGTTCTTCCAGTCGCCCTTGGGACGCAAGGTGGTCGCCGCCGAGCTACTGGCCACGCGCAAGGATCAGTTGGCGAAGAACGCCAAGGGCTTGCCGAAGATCCAGGCCAGCGACAACCGCCGGCTGATCATCGGCCACCTGGCCCGGGCCCTGCCCGCCCGCGAAGCAGGCGCCGAAGTCAGCCTGGCCATCGCCGGGGTGGCGGCCGACAGCCTCAGCTCGATGCTGCCCGGCTTGTTTGGCGGCGGCCAGGCCCAGAGCCTGCTCGACGGCCAGCGCCAACGGCTGATGAACCAGGTGGGCGAAGACCTCGACAATACCTTGCTATACGTTTACCGCGATCTCTCGGATACCGAACTCGAAGCGTTCTCCACCTTCGCCGAGTCCGCCGACGGCCAGGCCTACTACAAGGCTGCAGTAACCGCGGTACGCGCCGCCCTGGCGGTGGGCCAGAACGCCGCCGACCTGAACTGATCAGCCCAGGCGCTGACCAATGAAGTCGAAGTAGCGCTGGCGAATGCCTGGTAGCTCATTGGCCAGGTGATGCCGCGCCTCGGGCAGCATGAGGATCCGCGGCTCGGCGAACTTGGCCTTGAGCACCTGCAGGTTATACGGCCAGTCCACCGTAGCGTCGGCCTCACCCTGCACGATCATTGGCCGCCGCGTGCTACGCGGCGCGGCCTCGATACGCCGGATCCACTGTACCAACGCACCGACCCAGGCCGTCGGCAAACGCCGTGGCTGCAAGGGGTCAGCCTCGAGAAACGCCAGGAATGCCGGGTCATTGGTGTTCTCGTTGAAGCGCCGCTCGATGCCGTTGACGAAGTGACGCAACACGCAATAGCTGAGCTTGGACCAGCGCCAGGCGCGCGGGCGCACCAGCGGCGCCAGCAGGATCACCTCGCCATCCGCCGGGCTGTGTTCGCCATGGTGCAACAGATGATCGACCACGATCGCCCCGCCGGTGCTTTGCCCGCACAGGTGCCAGGGCCGCGGCAGACCGAGTTGACGCGCCTGCTCGAACAACGCATCGAGCACCTGCTGGTAACGCCCGAAATCATCGATGCTGGCCCGCTCGCCGCTGGACAACCCATGCCCCGGCAGGTCGCAGGCGATCACCGCAAAGCCCTGGCGCAGCGCCCAGGCGATCACATGGCGGTACAGGCCCATATGGTCGTAATAGCCGTGCAGCAGGAACAACGTGGCCTGCGCCTGCTCGGGCAGCCAGGCCTGGCCGACCAGGTCGAAACCCGCCGCCTGGAAGCCGCCCAGCCAGCTGCGCGCGGGCAGGTCCAGGCCGTAGAAGCGCTGGTAGGCCTGGCCCTGGGTGGATAACGGCTGGCGAGCCGTAAGAGGCGACAGGCTGGTGCGCAGCAGGTCGGGGTGAAAACTGGCAGGCATGGGTAGATCCGAAGTGCAGCGAGTATTGACCTGCGATATTCAGCTCTGGGCCGCGCCATGGCAAGCTTGGCGCCTTTTCCAACGAACCACGCGAGTTGCTCGGAACGATGGCTGAACAGAGGCCGTCGCGGGGCAAGCCCGCTCCCATGTACACCGCGTCAGGGCACCTATGGCCAAGCGACTGTTCACACTTCTTGCACTGCTACTCTGCGCTGCCGCCCTGTGGCGGGCCTACGACAGCTTCCAGAGCCGCTACCTGCGCCCATTCGACAACCAGGCGACCTTCTTCGACGGCAGCCAACTGCGCCTGCCAACCGAGCTGTCCGGCCCCGGCCCGCTGCGCGTGGTGCATTTCTGGGACCCAGCCTGCCCCTGCAATGTCGGCAACCAGCAGCACCTGGGCGAGCTGGTCGCGCAGTTCGCGCCACGGGGCGTGCGCTTTTACGTCGTGCAAAAGCCCGCCAGCCACGGCCAGCTCCCCGCCAACCTCACCGCCCTCCAGCCCCTGGCCAGCCTGCCCGGCAGTGAACGGCTGCCCGCCACGCCCGCCGTGGCGATCTGGGACCACGCAGGCAACCTCGCTTATTTCGGCCCCTACAGCGAAGGCGCGGTGTGCAACTCGAGCAACAGTTTCATCGAGCCGATCCTCAAGGCACTGGAACAAGGGCGCCGGGTCCAGGCCTCCAACACCCTCGCGCTGGGCTGCTACTGCCCCTGGGCCGGCTGACGCACCCGTGCTGGGTTGCCCACCACCACCGCCCCCGCCGGCACATCGCGGGTGACCACGCTGCCGGCACCGACCACCGCGTTGTCGCCGATGCTCACCCCGGGCAGGATGATCGCCCCGCCGCCGATCCACACGTTGTCGCCGATGCTCACCGGCCGCCCGCTCTCCAGGCCGGCGCGGCGAAGCTCCGCGTCCATGGGGTGGTCGGCGGTGTAGATCTGCACCGCCGGGCCGATCTGGCAGTCGGCGCCGATGCGCACCGGCAGCACATCGAGGATCACGCAGTTGAAGTTCATGAAACTGTTGGCGCCGATGCTGATGTTGTAGCCGTAGTCGCAATGGAACGGCGGGCGGATCACCGCGCCGTCGCCGACCTGGCCGAAATGCTCGACCAGCAAGCGGTGGCGCGCGTCGTTGAGCAACTCGACGCTGCTGTTGTAACGGTGCATCCAGTGCTTGTTGGCGATCTGCTCGGCTTGCAGTTCGGAACAACCGGCGTGGTAGAGCTGGCCGGCCAACATCTTCTGTTTTTCGCTCAGGGACATGGAAACTCCTTTCAGGGACTATGCTCAGTTCGCGAATGCGCCGATGATCGGACCACATTTTTCGCTGGTGTGCACAAGGAGTTTCGATGAAGCGCAGCCTGACCCTGCTGGCGGTGGTGATCGCCGTGGCCGCCGCTGGCGCCGGTTACTGGTACGTGCAGGGCAAGCTACCCCTGCGCGCGGGCGAGGTGGCCGTCGCCGGCTTGCAGGCGCCGGTCAGCGCACGCTTCGATGCCCGTGGCGTGCCGCACCTGCAGGCGCAGAACGAACAGGACCTGTACCGCGCCTTCGGCTATGTGCATGCCCAGGACCGGTTGTTCCAGATGGAGATCATGCGCCGCCTGGCTCGGGGCGAGCTGGCCGAGGTGCTAGGTGAGAAACTGCTGCCCACCGATACCCTGTTCCGCAGCCTGCGCATCCGCGAGCAGGCGGCGCTGATGGTGCGGCGCAGCGACCAGCAGTCCCCCGCCTGGCAGGCACTACAAGCGTATCTGGACGGTGTGAACCAGTGGCAGGCCAGCCACCCCAAGCCCATGGAGTTCGACCTGCTGGGCATCAGCCCGCGGCCGTTCACCGCCGAAGACACCCTGAGCATCGCCGGCTACCTGGCCTACAGTTTTGCCGCCGCGTTCCGCACCGAACCTGCGCTGACCTACATTCGCGATCAGCTCGGCCCCGAGTACCTGAAGATCTTCGAACTCGACTGGCAACCCGACGGCGCCCTGGCAACGCCCCTGGCCGCCGCCGACTGGCGCAGCCTCGAACAGCTCGCGCAATTGAGCCATGACGCCCTCGGCGAGGCTGGCATCCCGCAGTTCGAAGGCAGCAACGCCTGGGTCCTGGCCGGCAGCCGCACCCGCAGTGGCCGACCGCTGCTGGCGGGCGATCCGCACATCGGCTTCGCTGTGCCGGCAGTGTGGTACGAGGCCGAGCTGTCGGCGCCAGGCTTCAACCTGTATGGCTACTTCCAGGGACTCAACCCGTTCGCCCTGCTCGGGCACAACCGTGATTTCGGCTGGAGCCTGACCATGTTCCAGAATGACGACGTCGACCTGATCGCCGAAAAGACCAACCCGGACAACCCCGAGCAGGTGATGGTCGATGGCCGCTGGCAGCCGCTGGAGAAGACCGAGCAGTCCATCGCCATCAAGGGCGAGCCAGCCGCCAGCATCACCCTGCGCCGCTCGCCCCACGGCCCGATCGTCAACAGCGTGCTGGGCGACAGCGCCGGCAAGACGCCGATTGCCCTGTGGTGGGCGTTCCTTGAAACCGAAAACCCGATCCTCGAAGGCTTCTACCAGATCAACCGCGCCGACACATTGGACAAAATGCGCGAGGCGGCAGCCAAGGTTCAGGCGCCGGGGCTGAACCTGGTGTGGGCCAACGCCCGCGGCGATATCGGCTGGTGGGCCGCAGCGCGCCTGCCGATCCGCCCCGACGGGGTCAACCCAGCGTTCATTCTCGATGGCAGCAGCCATCAGGCCGACAAACCGGGCTTCTACCCGTTCAGCGCCAACCCGCAACAGGAAAATCCGGCCAGCGGCTACATCGTCTCGGCCAACTACCAGCCGCCGGCACAGATGCCGATACCCGGCTACTACAACCTGGCCGACCGTGGACGCCAGCTCGACCGCCACCTGGGCAACGCCGAGATCCGTTGGGATACCCAGAACAGCCAAGCCCTGCAACTGGACACCGCTAGCGACTATGGCCCACGTACCCTGGCGCCGCTGCTGGCTACCCTGCGCGTCGTGGCCGACGGCGACGAGGAAAAGGAACTGGTCGAACAACTGGCAGCCTGGCGCGGCGACTACCCGCTGGACTCCACCAGTGCCACGCTGTTCAACCAGTTCCTCTACGAGCTGGCTTTCGCCGCTCTGCACGACGAACTGGGCGACACTTGGTTCCCGGTGCTGATCAGCACCCGCGCCATCGACGCCGCCCTGCCGCGCCTGGCCGCCGACCCGGCCTCCCCCTGGTGGCAACAGCGCGGCGGCAACGAACACACCGACCGCACCGCTATCGTGCGCCAAGCCTGGCAGCGCAGCCTCAAGCACCTGCGCAACACCTTCGGCCAGGACCCGGCCAGTTGGCAATGGGGCAAGGCCCATACCCTCACCCATAACCATCCGCTGGGGGTACAGAAACCGCTGAACCTGCTGTTCAACGTGGGCCCGTTCGCCGCCCCCGGCACCCACGAGGTACCCAACAACCTGTCGGCGAAGATCGGCCCGGCACCCTGGCCGGTCACCTATGGCCCCTCGACCCGGCGCCTGATCGATTTCGCCGACGCCGGCGCGGCGTTGACCATCAACCCGGTCGGGCAAAGCGGCGTGCCGTTCGACCGGCACTATGGCGACCAAGCGCAGGACTACATCGACGGGCGCTACCACAAGGCACGGATGGGGGTGATTCCGGCGCAGAGCACGTTGCGCCTGGTGCCCGCGCAGCAACAGTAGGAGCCGGCCTTGCCGGCGAACACCGGCGTCGCCGGTGCCAGCCGCCCTGGCAGGGGGTTCTCACCCCTGCCACTTGCCCCCTTCGACGATCACGCTCTCTGGCTTGGTGTCGTCGCTCAGCTCCTTGCGCACGTACTGGTCGTACAGCTTGAGCAGGTACTTCTCTTCACCCAGCTTGGCCAACTCGGCGTTCACCCAGTCGCGCAGCTCGACGTTGCCTTTCTTCACCGCCGGGGCAATGGGTGCTTCATCGCCCAGCAGCTCCGGCAGCACGCGGTAGCCCGGATTCTGCTTGGCCCAGCTGAACAGAATCAGGTTGTCCTGGGCGTAGGCGTCGCCACGGCCATTGGCCAGGGCCGCCAGCGACTCGGTGTTCTTCTCGAACTTGAGCAGTTTCCAGTCCGGGTGGGTCTTGCTCAGCCAGATATCGGCAGTGGTGCCGGTGGTGACGATGATGGTCTTGTCGGCCAGGTCGTCGAGCTTGCGCACCGGGCTGCCGTCGGCCACGAGGGCTTGCACCGCCACGCGCAGGTTGGGGTTGGTGAAGTCCACCACCTCCTTGCGCTCCGGGGTGACGGTCATGTTGGCAAGAATCAGGTCGACCTTGTCGCTCTGCAGGAACGGAATGCGGCTGGCCGGTTCGACGGCGACGAACTCGACCTTGTTCTCGTCGCCCAGCAGGTCCTTGGCGAAGCGCCGACCGATGTCGGTGTCGAAGCCGACATAGCGGCCACTTTCATCGACGAAGCCGAACGGCGGCTTGTCGGTGAACACGCCGACGATCAGCTTGTCGCGGGCCTTGATGGTTTCCAGATAGCTGCTGGCCGGCGACGCGGCGGCGGGCTTGGCCGGTTCCTCGGACTTGTTGCAACCGGCCAGCAGGGCCAGGCCGAGCAAGGGCGCGAGCAGTTTGGCGAACGGGGCAGTCTTCATGACAGTTCCTTGTGCGATGACGTGGGCAGGCTTTCGACGAACGAGAATTTCTCCAGGAACTGCTGCGCGCGTGCGGTTCGCGGTCGGGTGAAGAAGTGCTCGGGGTGATTCTGTTCAAGGATCCTGCCGGCCTCCATGAACACGATACGGTCGGCCACCGCGCGGGCGAAGGCCATTTCGTGGGTGACGATGAGCAGGGTCATGCCGTCGCGGGCCAGGCCCTGGATCACCTGCAACACCTCCTTGACCATCTCCGGGTCGAGGGCCGCGGTAACCTCGTCGAACAGCATCACCTGGGGGTTCATGCACAGCGCGCGGACGATGGCGATGCGCTGCTGCTGGCCGCCGGAGAGCTGGCGCGGGAAAGCGTCGCGCTTGTCCAGCAAGCCCACCCGCGCCAACAGTGCCTCGGCTTGGGCCAGGGCTTCGGCGCGCTCACGCTTCTGCACCTTGAGCGGGCCGAGCAGCAGGTTGTCGAGCACGCTCATGTGGCCGAACAGGTGGTAGCTCTGGAACACCATGCCGACCCGTTGGCGCACCTGGCGCCAGTCGGTATCCGGCCCGAGCAGTTCCTCGCCGGCCAGCCGCAGGCTGCCGCCTTGAGCTGCCTCCAGCCCGTTGAGGCAACGCAGCAGGGTGCTCTTGCCGCAGCCGCTGGGGCCGAGGATCACCACCACCTCGCCGGCGTGCACCTGCAGGTCGATGTCCGCGAGCACCTGGTGCTGGCCGAAGAATTTATTGAAACCTTGGAACTCGATCAGTGGGTTCATGCGTGGGCCCAACGCCGCTCCAGCACCCGCGAGGCGGCGGACAGCGGATAACAGACAAGGAAGAAGAACAGGAACAGCGCGCCGTAGATCAGCACCGACTCGTAGGTGCGCTCGATGATTTGCTGGCCGACCTTGATCACCTCGACCACGCCGATCAGCACCGCCAGCGAGCTGGTCTTGACGATGCGCGTGTAGAGGTTGATGGTCGGCGGGGTCATGCGCTTGAGCGCCTGGGGCAGCAGCACGTAGCCGTACAACTGCCAGCCGGACAGGCCGATCGACAGCCCCGCCTCGCGCTGGCCACGGGGCAGCGAGCGCAACGCGCCACGCACCACTTCGCCGACCTCGCTGGCGCCCCACAGGCCCAGCACCAGCACGGCGCACCAGAAACCGGGAATGCTCAGGCCGAAGAAGATCGGCAGGCCGAAGAACACCAGGTACAACCAGACCAGCACCGGGATCGCCCGGAACAGCTCGAGATACACCTGCAACAAGGCATTCAGCAGCCGATTGCCGAGGCTCGCCAACACACCGTAGAACACGCCGCCGACGGTCGCGAAGACAATGCCCAACGCCGAGATCGCCAGGGTCTGTCCAGCGCCGGCCGCCAGTTGCGGCAACGACACCTGCAACAGCTCAAAGCCCGTACTGGCCATGTTGCAGCCTCCGTTCCAGGTAGCGCAGCAGCAGCGACAGCGGCAGGAAGATCAGCACGCACAGCAGGGTCAGCACGGCGAGCATCTCGTAGGTCTTGTAGTACAGGGCGATGTAGTTCTTGGTGGTGTAGAGGATCTCCGGCACCGCCACCGCCGAAACCACGGTGGTTTCCTTGAGCAGGAACACGAAATTGGCGAACAGCGCCGGCAGGCTGAGGATGCCAGCCTGGGGCAGGATCACATGGCGCAACAGTTGGCCTTCGGACAGGCCGATGGCGCGCCCCGACTCCAGCTGCGCCGCAGGTACCGCCTCGACCCCGGCGCGCAGCACCTCGGTGAGATAGGCGCCGCCCATGAAGGTCATGGTGATGATCGCCGCGCTGAAGCCGGAGACTTTCAGCCCCAGGCTCGGCAGCGCGAAGTAGACGAAGAACAACTGGATCAGCAACGGCGTGTTGCGTGCCAGCTCCACGTAGCCCTTGACCAGGCGCCAAAGGTACGGGATGCGCAGTACCAGCAAGGTGGCGTTGACCAGGGCCACCAGCAACGAGGTGACAATGGCGATCAGCCCGACCTGCAAGGTCACGCCCACGGCCTTGAGGAAGGCCGGCAAGGTGCTGAGCATGAAGGCGGTGTCGAAGCTCATGGTTGGCGCCTCGGCACGGGATTACCAGGGTACGGCATAGGGTGCGTCCAGGGTCGGCACGAGGGTCGCTCGGCGTCGTTCATAAGAGATGGCGTTGTGCCGGTAAGCACGTTGGACAGACTTTACGGGTATAAAAAACTTTTTATAAATACCCATATTGCATATCGATATCCCTGGCGGGGCTAAGGATAAAAATCGTTCATCGTGTAGGGATCTTTCGGCAAGATTGCCCCTCAAAGGGGTTCAGATCCTGTCTTGCACGGCCATCACCCTTACAAGGACGATAACGATGAACAGCCCTTGCTCGCCGACCTCTAACGAACAGCTGCTCTGGCTCCTGGCCCTGCGCCGGGCGCTGGGCAACGCGTAGCGAACACCGGCAACGCCACAAACGAAAACGCCGACGCAATGGCGTCGGCGTTTTCATGCCAGGGCTGGTCGAAGCCGCGTATCAGAACGCCGGCAGTACCGCGCCCTGGTATTTTTTCTCGATGAACGCCTTCACTTCCGGGCTGGTCAGGGCCTTGGCCAGCTTCTGGATGGCGGCGCTGTCCTTGTTGTCCGGACGGGCCACCAGGAAGTTCACGTACGGCGAGTCGCTACCTTCGATCACCAAGGCGTCCTTGGCCGGGTTCAGGCCGGCTTCCAGGGCGTAGTTGGTGTTGATCATGTCCAGGTCGACCTGGTCCAGCACGCGCGGCAGCATGGCCGATTCCAGCTCCTTGAACTTGAGCTTCTTCGGGTTCTCGGCAATGTCCTTGGGCGTGGCCAGGGCGTTCTTCGGGTCCTTCAGGGTGATCAGCCCGGCCTTTTGCAGCAGCAACAGGGCGCGGCCGCTGTTGCTGCCTTCGTTGGGGATGGCCACGGTGGCGCCGTCCTTCAGCTCGCTCAGGCTCTTGACCTTCTTCGAGTAGCCGCCGAAGGGTTCGACATGCACGCCGACCACGGTCTCCAGGTGGGTGCCCTTGCCTTCGTTGAAGTTCTTCAGGTACGGCAGGGTCTGGAAGTAGTTGGCGTCCAGGCGCTTCTGGTCGACCTGCACGTTGGGCTGGACATAGTCGGTGAAGACCTTGATCTGCAGGTCCACGCCTTCCTTGGCCAGGGTCGGCTTGATCAGTTCGAGAATCTCAGCGTGCGGCACGGGCGTGGCGGCGACCACCAGTTTTTCGGCGGCGTTGGCCAGGCCAGTGAACGACAGGGCGGCGGCCAGGGCGGTGGTCAGCAGGGTCTTTTTCATGGTGATCCTTGTTCTGGAGCTGGGCCATCGCAGATGGCGAGTCGGGTGCCCATCCGTTCGGGTGGACATGCAACCGACGATACCGGGATTTTTTATTCCGTAACAATATCTTTTGATTAGCTGCTTATTCCAAAAACAAATGGCCATCACCCCCTTTGCTTATGAGCGCCTGCCCGGCGCTCTAGGGCGTGGCTTGGCCGAGCCTCACCAGGTTTTCCGCAAGCAGTCGGCGCAGCGTATCGAGGGTCTGCGGCTCGCCGCTGCTGCCCAGTTGCGCCAGTTGGCGGGCCAGGTTGGCCAAGGGAGCGAGGTCCGGCAGGTCGAGGTGCTCGGGGCGGATCTCCTCGCCGTCACTGACCAGCAGGGCAAAGTGGATGACGTTTTCCAGTTCGCGGGTATTGCCCGGCCAGGCATGGGCCTCCAGCGCCTGTTGGGCGGCCTCGCTGATCAGCGCCACGGGGCGGTCCAGGCGCACGCTGTAGATGCCGACGAAGTATTCGGCCAGCGGCAGAATGTCGCCGATACGGTCGCGCAACGCTGGCAGGGCCAGTTCGCCTTCGTGCAGGTAGTGGTAGAGCCGCTCGTTGAAGCGCCCGGCTTGCACCGCCCTGGCCAGGTCGATGCTGGAGGCAGCCACCAGGCGCACGTCCACCTGCTGCGGGTGCGCAGCACCCACCCGGGTTACCTCGCGGTTCTCCAGCGCGGCCAGCAGCTTGGTCTGGATGGCCAGCGGCAGGTCGGCGATTTCATCCAGGTACAGCGTGCCGCCATTGGCCGAACCGAACCAGCCGGCCCGGCTGCTGGCGGTGCCGCCCTGGCTGCCGGCGCTGTAGCCGAACAATTCGGCATCGGCATAGGTTGGGCTGATCGCCGCGCAGTTGACCGAGACGAACAGGCCGCCGCGGTCGCTGGCGCGATGGATCTGCCGCGCCAGCAGTTCCTTGCCGGTGCCGGTTTCGCCACGAATCAGCACCGGCAGCGGTTGCGGCGCCAAGCGCTCGAGGGCCTGGCGCAACGCCTGCGAGCGCGGATCGACGAACACCAGGGCCTTGGCCCGGATGCTCAACGGGCTCTTGTCCTGTTCGGGGAAGGTCAGCAGCGGCTGGCCGAAAGGGCTGTGGAAAGTCATGCAATGCTCCCGCCCCGGTCATGACGTGCCGAGGCTTCAGTGCGTTCGAGGAAAACCGCTGCCTCAGGCGCGGCGCAAGGCACGCTGGTCTATACGAGCCTGCAGGCGATAGAGGTAGACAAAGCCCTGCTCCCAACGCTCATGACCCGACTTGACGTTGATATGCCCGGCATCAGCCAGCAACCCGGCCTCGGCGCCCCAGGCCCTGGCCAGATACAACGCGCGCGGCACGCTCACCGCCGGGTCGTTGTCGGAGCTGACCACCTGGCTGGGGAATGGCAACGCCTGCAACGGGATGGGCGCGAAGTTGCGCAAGGCCGGCGCGCAGGTCGCTCGCTCGACATCCGCCGGCGCCACCAGCAAGGCTCCGCGCACCCGCCGCAACAGCTGTGGGCTGGCCTGCGCGGCCCAGTGGGCGACCGTGACGCAACCCAGGCTGTGGGCGATCAGGATCACGGGCGTGCGTTCGGCGTCGATGGCCTGCTCCAGCGCCTGCACCCAGTCAGCGCGCTGCGGAGTGAGCCAGTCGTGCTGTTCGACCCGGGCGCTGTTGGGCAGGCTGCGCTGCCAGTGACTCTGCCAATGGTTGTCTGGCGATCCTTGCCAGCCCGGCACAACCAGGTAACGAATCGACTCATTGCGCATGGGGACGCCTCCGGAAGTTTGCGTGCTTGGCTGCAAGTATAGGGAGGGAGTTATATCCGTAAAGTAATAAGAAGCTATTTATTAATAACAAAAAGTTTACAGCTACGCGATCCCTGTAGGAGCGGCCTTGTGCCGCTCCTACAGGGATCGCAAAAGGCGCCGCCAATAAAAAAAGGGCCATCCCCTGCCAAGGAAAATGGCCCCTAAGCACTTGCCTGAAGAGGGTTGCGCCGGTCAGCGCGCGGTAATCACCGCCAGCTTGCTGATCCCCGCCCGCTCGATGGCCGCCATCGCCCGCGCGACCTCGCCGTAGTTCACACTATCATCGGCCTGCAACTGCACGCGCAGTTCGGCGTCCTTGTCCTTGGCTGCCTTGAGATTGGTCTCCAGCAGGTCCGGCTGGATTTCGTCCTTGTTGATGAACAGCTTGCCGCTGCCATCGATGCTCACCACCAACGGATCCTTCTGCTCGACCGGGGCCACGGCCTCGGTCTTGGGCAGGTTGATGGGAATGGCGTTGGTCAGCAGCGGCGCGGTGACGATGAACACCACCAGCAACACCAGCATGACGTCCACCAAGGGCGTGACGTTGATTTCACTCAACACTTCGTCGCTGTCCTGGGTCGAGAAGGCCATGTCAGGAGGCCTCCTTCACCGGCTGGGTGTAACCGGCCTGGGTCTTGTGCACCGCCGGGTGCAGCAGCACGCGGAAGGCACTCTTCTGGGCCAGGCCGTAGAAGTCATGGGCGAAGTCGTCGAGGTCGGCGGCGGTCAGCTTGAGGCGGCGCAGGAAGTAGTTGTAGACCAGCACCGCCGGCACCGCGACGGCGATCCCCACCCCCGTGGCGACCAACGCCGCGCCGATCGGCCCGGCCACGGTTTCCAGGCTCGCGGAGCCCGCCGCGCTGATGCCCTTGAGCGCCTCCATGATGCCCCATACCGTGCCGAACAGGCCGATGAACGGCGAGGTACTGCCGATACTGGCAACCACTGCCAGGCCAGTTTCCAGCGAGCGCCGCTCGCGCACGATCTGTTGGCGCAAGGCACGCTCAAGGCGGTCCTGGTGATTGATCGCCTGGCTCAGGTCACTGGCCTGGCCCGGTTCGCCCACGGCAATGGCGGCGTAGCCGGCCTGGGCGACCCGCGCCGCCGGCCCGGGCTGATCCTGGCTGATCTGCGCGGCCGCATCGAGGCTGGATGCGGCCCAGAACTGCTGGTGGAAGCGCTTGTCCTGGCGCTTGAGGCGCACGAACTGCACGACCTTGACCAGGGCCAGCGCCCAGGTGGCGACGGAGAAACCAACCAGCAGCCAGATGACCGCGCTTTCAACAGACTCGAGAGGGGATGCCAACAGGCTCATGATGTAGTCCTTCCTTTGTGCGATCGCGAATTAACGAAGCTTGAAATCGATGGGTACGCTGACCCAGCCCGCCTGGGCCACCTCGCCCTGTTTGGCCGGGACGAAGCTCCAGCGCTTGACCGCGGCCAGCGCGGCCTCGTCCAGGGCCGGGCGACCACTGCTCTGCTGGATCTGGATCTGCCCCGGCTTGCCGCTGGGCAGCACTTCGACGCGCAGCAGCACAGTGCCTTCCCAACCACGGCGCAGGGCCATCTGCGGGTATTCCGGCGCCGGGTTCTTCAGGTATGCGGCGTTGGCCGACGGCGGCGTCACCGGGACCGGCGCAGGAGGCGCCGCAGCGGCCACAGGTGGCGCAGCGGGCGCTGGGGCCGGCTTTGGCTCGGGCTTGGGTTCTGGCTTGGGCTTGGCCACCGGCTTGGGTAGCGGTTTTGGCTTGGGCTTGGGTTTGGCCGCCAATTCATCGACCACCGGCGGTGGCGGCGGCTCGACCACAGGTGCCAGGGGCGGCGGGGCAACGACCGGCGGTGCCGGCGCGGCGAACTCGATGGTCATGGGTGGAATCTGTGGCGGCACGATCGGCAGCGCCGGGGTCGGTGCCTGGCTGACCCAGTAGGCCACGGCGCCGTGCAGCGCCAGCACCAGCAAGCCCAGCGCCAGCTGGTCGCGGCGCTTCAGGCCACTGACCGGCGCGCGCTGCAGGCGCTGCTGGCCAAGCGGCAGACGTAGCGTGCGCCCGAGCTCGACCAGGTCACCCGCTGCCGGGTGCCATGGCTGGTCGTAGGCCCTGACGGCCGTCTGGACATTACCCATTGCTCAAACTCCTGGGGTCTCGATTCAGGTGTGTGGCTGAATCATCGATGTCAGAGGCTTATGCAATTAAGTAATTTTTTATGTTAACTCTAGAACTTTTACATCTATTCGATTTGAATGCTTGTGCCAGCCCCCGCAATCAAAGGGCTGCAGCCAAGTCAGGGCCTGACCATGCCCTGCGCGCATGAGAAAAATGCCCCAGAGGCATTCACCCGGCAATAAAAAACCCGGGACCAGGCCCGGGTTCTTCATTCAGCCGTGTCGCAACCTTACAGTTGCGGACCGGCGGCCTTGATGGCATCGGAAACGTCGAACTTCTTGAAGTTCTCGATGAACAGGCCGGCCAGGCCCTTGGCCGCTGCGTCGTAGGCCGCTTTGTCAGCCCAGGTGTTGCGTGGGTTGAGCAGTTCGGTCTCGACGCCTGGAACGGCCTTCGGCACGTCCAGGTTGATGATGTCCAGGTGCTCGGTCTCGGCACCGACCAGCGCGCCGCTCTGGATAGCCGCGATCACGCCACGGGTGGTCGGGATGCTGAAGCGCTTGCCAACGCCGTAGCCACCGCCGGTCCAGCCGGTGTTGACCAGGTAGACCTTGGAGCCGAACGCCTTGATGCGCTTGATCAGCAGCTCGGCATAGACGCCGGCCGGACGCGGGAAGAACGGTGCGCCGAAGCAGGTGGAGAAAGTCGACTTGATGCCGCTGCCCGAACCCATTTCGGTGGAGCCGACCAGTGCGGTGTAGCCGGACAGGAAGTGATAGGCCGCCTGCTCGTTGTTCAGGATCGACACTGGCGGCAGTACGCCGGTCAGGTCGCAAGTCAGGAAGATGACTGCGTTCGGCTCGCCGCCCAGGTTCTTCTCGGAGACCTTGGCTACGTGGCTCAGCGGGTAGGCTGCGCGGCTGTTCTGGGTCAGGCTCACGTCGGCGTAGTCGGCGTGCTTGGCATCGTCGATGACGACGTTTTCCAGCACCGCGCCATGCTTGATGGCTTTCCAGATGACCGGCTCGTTCTTCTCGGACAGGTCGATGCACTTGGCATAGCAACCGCCTTCGATGTTGAAGACCACGCCCTCGCCCCAACCGTGCTCGTCGTCACCGATCAGGTAACGGCTTTCGTCGGCCGACAGGGTGGTCTTGCCGGTGCCGGACAGGCCGAAGAACAGGGTGACGTCACCCGCTTCGCCGATGTTGGCGGCGCAGTGCATCGGCAGCACGTCGGCGGCCGGCAGCAGGAAGTTCTGCACCGAGAACATGGCTTTCTTCATTTCACCGGCGTAACGCATGCCGGCGATCAGCACTTTCTTCTGGGCGAAGTTGATGATCACGCAGCCATCGGAATTGGTGCCGTCACGCTCGGGTTCGCAAACGAAGTTGGCGACGTTGAGCACCTGCCACTCATCGCGGCCAGCCGGGTTGTACTGGGCCGGGTTGATGAACAGGCAACGACCGAACAGGTTCTGCCAGGCAGTCTGGGTGGTCATCTTGACCGGCAGGTAGTGCTCGGCCGCAGCACCTACGTGAACGTAGGATACGAAGTGATCCTGGGCGTTGTTGAACGCCTCGACGCGGTCCCACAGGGCATCGAACTTGTCGGCCGGGAACTTGCGGTTGATCGGGCCCCAGCCAATCTGGTCCTGGGTGGAAGGTTCTTCGACGATGAAACGGTCAGCCGGCGAACGGCCGGTGCGGTGACCGGTTTCCACCACCAGCGCGCCGGTATCGGCCAGCACGCCTTCACCGCGGGACAGCGCTTCTTTTACCAGCTCATCGACGCTCAGGTCGGTGTACACGGTGTTGTTGGCTTGCGTCATGAGATACCCCATCCGGCCCGAGGCCGAGTGCTCCAAACGTTTTGTAGTCGTCTTGAAAAAACTACTACAGCGAAAAAAGTGGCCGGATTATGCCAGAAAAGCCCAAAAAAAGTAGGCCCCTCCTGTCAGAACTGCGCTTTTGCGCAATTCGACAGGAGATAGTCCTGTAGTGAACCGTTTCAGTGCTGAGTTTCTGAGGGCGCCTCGGTGCCACCGCCGGCAAACAATTGCGCGACATCGTTGGCATCGAACAGATAACGCTCGTTGCAGAACTGGCAATCGATCTCGACAGTGCCGCCACATTCGGCCACCAATGCCGTGGCATCGGCCTCGCCGAGGCTGACCAGGGCGTTGCCCGAACGCTCACGCGAGCAGCTGCACTTGAAGCGCAGTGGCTGGATGTCGAACAGGCGCACAGCGTCTTCGTGGTATAGGCGGTGCAGCACGGTTTCGTTGTCCAGGCCCAGCAGTTCCTCGACTTTCACGGTGTTGGCCAAGGCCTTCACGTGGGCCCAGCTTTCCTCGCGCTCTTCGCTGTCCTTGTGGATCTCGGCCGGCAGTTGCTGCACCAGCAGGCCACGGGCGCGCTGGCCATCGGCAGCCAGGGAAATGCAGGTGTTGATCTGCTGCGACATGACGAAGTAGTTGGTGAAGCACTCCGACAGGTCCTTGCCGTCCAGCTCAACCGTGCCCTGGTAGCGCTGGCCGTTGACCGGAATGATGGTCAACACCAGGTGACCGCCCGGCATCAGGTCGGCAAGGGCGGCGTCAGCCTTGATCTGATCGGCCTCGTAGCGCGCCAGGCCTCGGATGTCGTGCTCGCTGGTGTACTCGATGGCCAGCAGCGGGACCGGGCCCTGGGACTGCGCCTGGAGGATCAGCAGGCCATCGAACTTCAAGGTGCCGACCAGCAGCGCGGCGGCGGCCATCAGTTCGCCCAGCAGTTGCTGCACCGGCTGAGGGTAGGCGTGCTTGGCCAGCACCTCGGCATAGCTGCGTTCCAGCGCGACCATTTCACCGCGCACATCGCGGTCGTCGAAGATGAAACGTTGTGTGAAATCGGTATCTGGCAAGTCGCTCATGGCTGTCTGGCTATCTGAAAATGATGACAAAATAATTATCCGGGACTAAAACGTCCGTCGCTGAGCGCTCGCTGGGCGCTCATTTCACGTTAGGAGATCGAGGTATCTTATGGACAATCGACCACTGTTCCAAGCGAGGTGGTCCTGGGGACCCTTGGCAGCCTGCACGCTGCTGCCCATCGCTCTACTGTGTTTCTGGTTATGGCCCGTTGGCCAGATCCTGTGCCTGACTTTCGACGAATGGCTGTTCCACAGCCTCAACGCCCCGCTGGCCGACAACGTTGTCTGGCGTACCATCTGGGCCGTCGGCAGCCTGCGTCCATTCGACATCCTGGTCGGGCTGATCATGTTGTCGCTGCTGATTCGCGGCGACTGGGTGTTCAAGGCCGTGCAGGTGCGCCAGGCATTTTTTGGTTTCCTGGTGACCCTGCTCCTGTTAGTGGTGATTCGCGCGCTGTTTTCCAAGTGGGTCAGTGCAATGGGTTGGCAACACAATAGCCCATCGATGACGTTCGACAACGCCGTGCACCTGAGCGACTACTACCCGAACGTGGAAAAGAAATGGGAGCTCAAGGACCGTTCCAGCCAGAGCTTCCCGGGTGACCACGCCTCGGTGCTGCTGATCTGGGCGTTGTTCATGAGCCTGTTCAGCCGCCGCCTGATGCAGCACCTGGTGATCTGGGCACTGGCCTTGCTGTTCATGCTGCCGCGCCTGGTGGCCGGTGCCCACTGGGGCCAGGACGACTACATCGGCGGCCTGCTGATGGCGGTGCTGGCACTGGGCTGGAGCTGCCACACCCCCCTGGCGGCCAAGGCCAGCGCGGCGCTGGTGCGCTGGACGGCGCCGCTGTTCCGGTTGTTCGGCAAGTTGCCGCTGATCGGACGCATGAGCGTCATGCGCAACACCTGATCGATCGCCGGGCCAGCCCACTGCCACCGTGTGCCTGCGTGGCAGCGGGCTTGCCCGCGATTACTCGAAACTGCCATGCAGCTGGTGAATCTGCCGCCGCTGCTTTTTGTTAGGCCGCCCATCGGTGGTCACGCCCATCGCCCCTGCCTTGCGCATTTCGGCCGCCTGCTCGCGCCGCTTCATGCTCTCGGCCGTTTCCTCGTACAACGCCTGCGCCTCCGGCGCGCCACGACGCACCACCGACAGCGCCTTGACCCGCACCGTGCGCTCGTCAAAACCGGTGCGCAAAACGAACTCGTCACCCACCCGCGGCTCCTTGCCCGGCTTGCAGCGCTCGCCGCGGCAATGCACCTTGCCACTTTCGATGGCCGCCTTGGCCAGCGCGCGGGTTTTGTAGAAACGCGCCGCCCACAGCCATTTGTCCAGGCGAACCTTGTCTTCGTCTTCAGGCTTTTGTGCCATGGTTTTTCCTCGAATTCTGTCTTTCACGGAACTGTACTACCGTGACTGACGGATGCAAAAAATCCGTGCCGTCATTACAGTTCATCCCCTTATCCACAGGGCACGCTTCGTGAAGACATTTGACCACCTGACTGTGATCGGCCTGCGCGAGTGGGTCGCCCTGCCCGACCTCGGCGTCGCCGGCCTGCGCGCCAAGATCGACACCGGTGCCAGCACCTCCAGCCTGCACGCCACCGACGTCGAGCCGTTCGAGCGCGATGGCCAGCAGTGGGTACGCTTCACCGCCCACCTGGGCTCGGTGGTGCAATTGCGTCACCGTCGCTGCGAGGCGCCGCTGGTGACCATGAAACGCATCAAGAGCTCCAACGGCCAGGCCCAGGCGCGCTATGTGATCCGCACCAGCCTGGCGCTCGGCGACCGGGTGTGGGAGGTGGAGTTCACCTTGGCCTGCCGCAAGAACATGCGCTACCGGCTGTTGCTCGGATCCAAGGCATTGATCCACGGCCAACTGGTGGTCAACCCCGGCCTCAAGTACGTTCAGGACAAACCGGCCTTCCCGGCCACCCTTTCCCCTGTCACAGGTGCTGCATGAAGATCGCTGTGCTCTCGCGCAATCCGCGTCTGTATTCCACCCGCCGCCTGGTCGAGGCCGGTACCCAGCGGGGCCATGAAGTGGTGGTGATCGACACGCTCCGGGCCTACATGAACATCGCCAGCCACAAACCACAGATCCACTACCGCGGCAAACCGCTGGAAGGGTTCGACGCGGTGATCCCACGTATCGGCGCCTCGGTCACCTTCTATGGCTGCGCGGTGCTGCGCCAGTTCGAGATGATGGGCGTCTATCCGCTCAACGAGTCGGTGGCCATCGCCCGCTCGCGCGACAAGCTGCGCTCATTGCAACTGCTGTCGCGGCGCGGCATCGGCCTACCGATCACCGGTTTCGCCCACTCGCCGGACGACATCCCCGACCTGATCCAGATGGTCAACGGCGCGCCGCTGGTGATCAAGGTGCTCGAAGGCACCCAGGGCATCGGCGTGGTTCTGTGCGAAACCACCAAGGCCGCCGAGTCGGTGATCGAGGCGTTCATGGGCCTGAAGCAGAACATCATGGTCCAGGAGTACATCAAGGAAGCTGGCGGCGCCGATATCCGCTGTTTCGTGGTCGGCGACAAGGTGATCGCCTCGATGAAACGCCAGGCCAAGCCGGGCGAGTTCCGCTCCAACCTGCATCGCGGGGGTGTGGCCAGCCTGATCAAGATCACCCCTGAAGAACGCATGACCGCGATTCGCGCAGCCAAGGTGATGGGGCTGAGCGTGGCGGGCGTGGATATCCTGCGCTCGAACCATGGGCCCCTGGTGATGGAAGTGAACTCCTCGCCAGGCCTGGAGGGGATCGAGGTGACTACCGGCAAGGACGTGGCCGGGATGATCATCGAGCACCTGGAGAAGAACAGCGGGCCAAACCAGACCCGGACCAAAGGCAAAGGTTAAACACATCGCGGGGCAAGTCGCACCGGCGGTGCGC